>NZ_JADPKQ010000046.1:0-9134 GCF_023074015.1 Bradyrhizobium sp. 142 | reverse complement strand
ACCTGGCCCACCGGAGAGACAACAACCAAACAATGCCATCCGCGCCTTCCGGCGCCACCATCCCTCATGGCCATCACTGATCCATCAAACCCGCGTTGTAAAATCAGTCAGCACTGTGAGAAATGCAGGCTAGCTATACTGCGAATCGGCATGACATTTGACCCCCGCGTATTGCCTCATCTGAGGATGTTACTTTCGCTTGACGGATGTAGCTCCGACTGTCGGCCGGTCCGAGGTTGCGTCATTGCTCGCAGGATCGGAGGGACTGGGGCCGTCGCGGAGTGCCCATCACACGCAGCGACGGCCCCAGTCCCGGGATCACCATGTACGCGGGATGATCACCTTGGCTCCGTTGCGTCTGAGTGATCGCAACAAGCGCTGCACGATGGTGTGCTGCGGCGGCCCGAACTTTTCGGGGGAATGCTCGGCGAGAATGCGCCCCTTATCTGCCCGCCCTGCTGATCGATAGCGGTCTACCACCGCCGCCGTGATCTCGCGCCGCGCACCCACGCTGATCCGTCCTGCCATCGGCAACACCGATCCGATTCGGTATCGCGGCCCCACTCCTGACGGTCAGTTCTCCGGTAACATTCTTGATGAGGCAATGCGCCCCGATCGGCGCCGAACCTCGGCGCCGATCGGGGGTCAAAGGTGGTGCCGATTCACACGGTACGCCGTCCGGCCTCTAATCTTCGGGGCTCGACAGGCGAAAAGTCCTGCGGGAAGTAGCCTCGTGGTGGCAGGATCGCTATCGTGGTCTTGCATGTCCTGACCTCGATGACCGCCTCCTTTCGCCAACGGAACGCGAGCATTCGGTAACGAGCCGGCATCGCATGGCCGGCGAATGCGCCCGACAGGCGCTTCAGCGCGAGATCAGACGATGAAAGAGGCCATCGATACATCGCCTTCACGTCGCCAAGTGTTGCGACTGGCAGCCATGGTTACGGCATGTGCCGTGGCTGCGAAGGCCCCGAACGCCGCGGAGCCTCCAAAGGGAGAGGCCAGCAACTCCTACGTTCCCGCTGATGGCGTCTCTACCTTCGAGGGCGTTTGGCAGACCGTGCGCGATCGCTTTTACGATCCGCGTCACAACGGACTAGACTGGCTGGCGGTTCGGGAGAGATATCTTCCAGACGTTCAGCGGGCAACTTCCCAGAACTCTCTGGCGCGCGTCATTAATACCATGCTGTCTGAGTTGCACGCTTCGCACACGCGTTTCTATACGCCGGATGAGCCGGAATATTATCAGCTTGCAGACATCTTTGTCGGCGCACTGCGACGCCGGGGACTGCAGCGTGCGTTTCCAGACGGCCGCATTTCGTACCCTGGCATAGGTATCATTTCAGGTTTCAAGGCGACCAGTCGGAACACGATCACCGGCGTCATAGATGGAACGCCGGCGCAGCAGGGGGGCCTCCGTGCCGGTGACGAAATAATTGCGGCTGACGGGACCGCATTTGAGCCGATCGGGTCCTTCCGTGGGAAGGTGGGCAAATCGGTTGTCTTGGAGGTAAAGCGGGGCGCCTCGGTGGCGCAAATCCCAGTCATGCCGGTCGACCTCGAGCCCACCAGAATGTTCCTTCGTGGGTTGGAGTCTAGTGCTCGCGTCATTGAGTCCAACGGACGACGCATCGGCTATGTGCATGTTTGGTGCTATGCCGGCTCCATCTATCAACGCGCTCTTGAACACCTGCTGTCTCAAGGGGCGCTAAAAGACGCGGACGCGCTGATCTGGGATTTGCGGGATGGCTGGGGCGGTGCGCAACCCGAATATCTCGACCTGTTCAACGCCCGGGCGCCGACGATGCAGGTCACCGACCGAAGCGGTACTACCGCATTCGTGAATGTGAAATGGCGCAAGCCCGTTGCGATGCTCATCAACGCCGGTACGCGCAGCGGCAAGGAGGTCCTTGCCTATGGCTTCAAAAAGTACCGGTTGGGCGAGCTCATCGGCACCCGGACAGAGGGCGCGGTCCTTGCCGCCACCGCATTCCTCATCGGAAGCGGCTTGCTGCTGCTCGCAGTCGAAGATGTCCGGGTCGATGGCGAGCGCCTGGAGGGCGTGGGCGTGACGCCGACGATCGAGGTCCAGGCGGGCGCGGCCTCCGCCGGGTCAGACGATCCCCAACTGACCCGTGCTGTCGCGGTTCTGTCCGGGACCTGATCCGGGCGTCATACTCACTCGCAAAGCAGAGGCAATGCGAAACTGGTAATGGGAACGGGTCTCGGTTCGTCGGCGCAGGCTTTTGTCAGTTCAGATCGCCCTTAGGGCGCCCTCAGCGTGTGACGTCAGGACGATCCAGCCTCTTGATGCAGCTCGCCACCCCGCATCAAGCGGCGGGCGATGTCGGCGGTCTGCAGCGATGCGCGTTCGGTCGGCGAATGGGCCGCCAGATAGCGGGCAACCGCGATGAGGATGTGCCGGCCCTCGTCCGTGTCGCCCCACGCGCCGAACTGCCGGACTCCCGCCTCCAGCATCTGATACGCATGGAAGCCTGCATCTTCGCGTAGCACCGCATGCGCGAGCGTGGCGATCAGCGCCTGCGGCGAATGGCCGAGCGTGAGATGCCGTGCCACCAGGCATGCGGCGAGATCGACCTGTCTCTGCTGGTCGAAGGCGTCGAGCAAGGCGGCGCCGATCGTCTCTGGATCCGCGGGCAGATCATTGAGCTGCTCGCCGGCATCGCCCGGGATGCGCGCCGGCGGCACATTGAGATAGCGAGCAAGGTAGAGCGCCATCGCTCCGTGCAATACGCCGCGGACGGCCGTGTCGTGAGCGTCGATGTTGGCAGTCCCGATGCGCGTCAGCATCTGGTGGACTGCGTTGGCGTAGCTGAAGACATGGTGCGCCGTCTCCCAGTCGGCGTGCTCGTTGGCGTTGCCAAAGCGCGCCACCCTGAGCGCTGCCGCGTACGCCAGCGATTGGCCGAGGTCGGCAGGAGCGGCACCGGCGCGGATCGCCTGCTTGAGTGCATCAACGATCCCGGCCGGATCGTCCCCGAGCAGCTCTTGCGCAAGTGCGACGTGGCCCGACCAGTCACGCGAGCCGCATCCGACAGCGAAGAGGGCCGCTAGTTCGCTGGTTGACTGCTCACACAACGCAACAAGGTCAATGGGCTGGCGCCAGGCCGTCGATTCCTCGGCGCCACGGGCCGCTACCATCTGGCCGACGACAGTTGGCAGCAGAGCCGCCGCGTGTTGCCAGCCGACCAGGTCGAGGCATTCGAACGCCTTGTTGATGAAGTCGAGCGAGTGCCCGGCGTCGGCGAACGCTCGCTCGGTCTCGGCGGCGAAGAGGAGATCGGCGAGTTCAGCCGGGGAGAAGCCGGCCGCAATCGCCGTGAGCAGGGTGCGCTCGGCAGCCTCGCGGTGTCGCACGCATGTCCAACGCCGCAGCCAGCGTCTGAGAGTGCCCGGATCAGGCCGGCTTCCAAGCGGCGCGCGTTCCCGCCGTGGCGCCTCGCCGTCGCAGTCCGCCGCCACGCGGCGTGCGCCGTGGAAGAGAGCGAGATAGGCTTCCTCCTCTGGCAGCATGGGCAGGAGGTTGGCGAGTGCCGTGAGGATCGTAAGGCCGACGCCCCAGCCGTCGCGATTTTGCGCCCCGAACAGCGCCACCTGCCGGACGATTGCGGCCTGCGGTAGGCCGGCCGCGAGCTGACCATGCACAGCCTTGGCAATGACGAGGCCGAGGTCGTGGGCGAGGCCGTTCGCAAGCCGCTGATGCCAGTGCGCGGCGGGATCGGCATCAGTGAATGTGGTCTTCACCCAGACGTCACCGTTGCGCACCTCGACCGGGCAGATCGGCACATCGTCTGCCCATAGGTCGAAGGTGCAGCCGCTTTCGAGATCGAAGCGAGCGTGGTGCCAGTGACAGGTCAAGATGCCGTCCTCGACGGTGCCGCGCTCCAGCGGAAAGCCCATGTGCGGGCACCGATTGTCGAGGGCGAAGACGCGCCCGCAGTCATAGATGACGAGGATCGGACGGTGGCCACCGCGCACAACGAGCCGCCCCTTGATCTTCAGCTCTTCAAGGCTGCCCGCCAGCGCAAATTCCTTGCTGGGCGCTTCCATGAGCATACCTCCCATCGTCGCTTTTGGGGGCGCTACTGGTACTCCGCAACATAGGCATCCTCTCGCGCAAAGGCGAGAGGATGCCGTGGTTTAGAGGCTGCGCGAAACCGCACTGGATCATCAAGAGGGTCCGAGAACGAGAGCCAACCATGGTCTACGTGTCTGGTGCTGCGGCGGAGGAGTGGGCTTCGCGGGTAGTCCGAACGGCATCCTGCTCCAGAAGCCATTTGCGCCAGCCCAGCTCGCCACCGCTGTTTCACGGCTCCTGAATACCGCACGGGAACTTAGAAGAGACCGTCGCGCTCAACGCAGGCACAGCAATGCGACGTTGGTGACGAGAACGAAGAACCCGGTCATCGCAACGCATAAAAAACAACGCTCCATGAAATCCATCCAGACGCCCTCGCCATTCCCAGCAAAGACATACTTCCTCTGTCCCGGGATGCTGCTCCGACCGGTGCTTCAGTTCGATCTCGCGCCAGCGGAGAAGATGTTCGCCTGGAAGATGCGCTGGGAAAGTATCAGGCTGTCCAACTCTCAACCCCATTGCAGGCCTAAGCCGGACATCGGGGCATGTCCGCGCAGGCTAAGACCGGCTGTGGCGAATACTCGGCAGCACCGCTCATGATCACGTGCGACCCGAGCGCGGAAACGTCTACCGCGCGACGGGTTGATCCGTCGGATCAGCCGGGATTCATGCCCTTCGATTTAATGATTGCAACTGCCGCCGGACCTTTAAGGTAGTCAACTTGGCAGCCGTGGCTTCTTTGGTTTCCGATCCAACCGCCGCCGTAAACACCACGTTTTGTTGCAGTTCGGCCGGAAATGGCCCGACGACTTCCAAACCGGGAGCGGTGAGAACGTTGATAAGGAATATGCCCAATTCGACTTCGCCCTTGGCAACCACCGCGACGACCTGCGCAGGGTTGGGCTGCGCCCTCATCTTTGCCTTCATCGGCTCGGTTCGATGAAGCGGGCGCTGGCGATTCTGGACGATCTCAGGAGCGGAGGTGCGCCGAAATCGCGGCTCCCCGACTCGTAAATCTATCCCCTATGAAGAAGAAATCCTCTTTGCGTCTTACTTCCCACTGGCTTTCGGCGCAGCAAAAGCGCAGCATCAATTAGCCTTGATGCCCGCCTGTCGAATGACGTTTGCCCATTTGGCGCCCTCGGTCCTGAACAGGGCAGCAGCCTCATCAGGCGTATTGCCGACTGCCTCGAAGCCAAGCGTCGCCATTTTCTCCATGATGTCCGGCAGCGCGATGATCCTGACGATCTCGCGATGGAGCAGCGTGGTAATCTCCCTCGGTGTTCCGGCCGGAACGATGAACGCGAACCATCCCTCGCCCTCTACCTCAGGATAGCCCGCTTCCGCCATGCTGGGCACCTCCGGCAGTGCCTGCGACCGCATCTTGCTCGTTACGGCCAGCGCGTGCAGCTTGCCTTCCTTGATCTGCGGCACGGCCGGTGGCAACGAGGTGAATGCAATGGGTGTATGCCCGGCGAGCGTCGCGCCGGCTGCCAAGCCGGCGCTGTTGAAGGGCACATGCACAAGGTCGAGGCCGAGCAACAGGCGGAAGTGCTCGCCAATGAGATGTGGCGGTGTCCCGGTGCCCGGAGAAGCGAAGCTGTATTTGGCGGGACCGGATTTGATCAATGCAACCAGATCCTTGACGGTCTGGACTGCCAGTGAGGGATGGACGGTGAGCACTGTGGGCGAGGTGACGGCAATCGTTACCGGGTCGAAGTCCTTGTACGGATCGTACGGTACCGTGTCGTACATGCCAGGGTTGACCACGATATTTGGCGGAACCACAAGCACGGTATAACCGTCGGGTGCCGCTCTCGCTCCCTGACCCATGCCGATATTGCCACCGGCACCTCCGATGTTCTCGACGTAGAACTGTTTTCCGAGACGTTCAGATAATTTTTGTGCGGTAAGGCGCGCCAGGATGTCGGTCGGACCGGCGGCTGCGTAAGGAACGATCACACGCACCGGCCGCGTCGGATACGTTTGCGCCGACGCAGCCATCGAGAGAATGGGCGCGAAGGCCGCACCCGTTGTGAGCTGTAGGAATTGCCGGCGCAGAAGCTTCATGACGGCCTTCCGAACTGTCGGGAAACGCCGCCGCGTGACACTCGGGGCGTCAATGCTCGCAAAACAGAGATTGATACCACCGCCAAGAAAGACGAGGTATAATATGAATGTAGTGAAATTCATATTGAATTGGATATGGCAATGGACCTTAGACATCTCCGGTATTTCATCGCCGTCGCAGAGGAAGGCCATATCACGCGGGCTGCCGAACGCCTTGGCATGCAGCAGCCGCCGCTCAGCCAACGGATCAAAGCGATTGAGAGCGAACTTGATGTTCAGCTCTTTCGCCGTAAGGCTCGCGGTGTCGAGTTGACCGAAGCCGGCCGCGTCTTCCTTGACAATGCGCGCGCGATGCTCACGCAAAACGAACGAGCAATCGAATCAACACGGCGCGCGGCGCGAGGCGAGCAGGGCCGGCTTTGCGTGGGCGTAACGCCCACCGGTCCATTTCATCCATTCGTGCCGCGTGTCATCCGCGCGTTCCGGGAGGCCTTTCCGCTGGTGAGCCTGACCTTGGAGGAGTGCCTCAGCCCAGATCTCCTCAACCGCCTCCGCAACGATCAGATGGACGCAGCCTTCCTACGAACGCCCATGGCCGAGCCGGAGGACCTTGTCATCAACTCCTTGCTCGTGGAACCGATGGTGGTGGCCTTGCCCAGCGCTCATGGGCTGGCTCAGAACGACGGTGATGGCGCGGTATTGTCATTGAAAGATCTCGCCAGCGAGACCTTCATCGTCTACGCGCGCCAACATGGGCCGGGACTTTATGACGCGACGACCGCAGCGTGCCTCAAGGCAGGCTTCAGCCCACGCCTCGGTCAGGAAGCGCCTCGGATCACATCTGCGCTGAGCCTTGTTGCAGCTGGTCTCGGGATTTCCGCCGTTCCGGCTTCCATGCAGCGAATGGTCATGGACGGTGTTGCGTATCGGCGCCTCAAGGGACCCAACCAACCGAAAGCCGTTCTGAACCTTGCATCGCGCCGCCGCGACCCGTCAGCGGTGGTTCGTAATTTCTTGAGCCTGGTTAGGCGGGCCGCGAGAACTTTTCACGCCGATCCGGCAAAAAGCGGCATCACACGAACGGCTACGCTCTGATTTGGGCGTAAGAGGGGAGCCTGCTATAGGTTGCGTTGCCGACCAACTTTGAAAATCTTGCGCTTCGCTCCGTCCATACCCACGGTCCCGGCACATGTCCTTTTCCGGTCACTCGCGTCGGCCCGCCCCGTGGATCGTAACTTCCGGTGTACAGCCGACTCCGGACAATCTCGCCGCAACGCACCACCCACGCGAAGGGCCAAGAAGAGAAGTGCGATCTAACCGCTCGTCGCAGCGCGATAGAAGGCTTCTACCTTCCCCAGGTTTTTTGAGTGAGTGCCCTCTTGATCGGTTCTTGTTTTCGAATCAACACCGGCAGGTCGAACGGACCGAATAGCTTCTTTGACATTGTCTGGTCCGAGGCCGCCAGCAAGTATTACTGGGGTACGAACACTCTCCACTATCTTTCGACTGATGCTCCAGTCATGCGTCACGCCTTGCGCGCCGATTTGCGCATCACCTGCGCGATGACTATCGAGCAAGATCCAATCGACAACTCCATCATATGCTTGCGCCACACCTACCGCCCCAGGTCCAGTGACAGGTACGCTGCGCATGAATTTGGTCTTTGGCAGGGACTTTCGCAGCGCCACGACAAGATCAGGCGTAAGCAATTCGCTTGACGCGCCAAGATGGACGATGGGAGGATCAAGCTCCCCTGCCATCCGTTCGATAAGAGCGACATCCGCCGAGAGGAACAGCGCGGAAAGTACGGAAGGCGCCCGGATCATCTTCATAATGGCTGCCGCCTTCTGAACCGGAAGCTCCCGAGGGAAGGCACCATCGCCGACGAGCACACCGACATGATCGACACCGATTGCCGATATCGCCTCGGCTTCCGCAGGTGTCGCAACTTCGTAAATTTGCGTCAGCATTGTCTTACACCCGCGCTGCCAGCCACTCAGTTGAGTAAACAGGATGGGCCGGTCTTGGGTCAATGACCGCGTCACTCGCCTCGGTTTGGTGTGGTCGATGAGGTCAGCTCTACCTCAAGGTTCGGGCGTGGCAGAGCGCCGGGCAAGCCGTCGTTAAGAGCACAAAGGGGGGAACATTCAGGCAATCAAGCAAAGGTGCCCATCCAATCAGGGACCGATGAGCGCACCTAGCCAATTGTCCTACTTGGCCGGTGGCTTGTCGTAGAGCGCCTTACCTTTATCGACAATATACACCGTCAGAAGTTTCACTGTCTTGTCGCCGACGACCTTGTAAGCGCCATGCGGCACATCCCGAACATTCAAGCCGACTGCGCCCGTCGGAATTGGCACCTGCTTTCCATCGGGCAGCTCGATCGTGCCACCCTCAAGAAAGTAGTACGACTCGTCACCATGGTGGAAGTGCAGCGTCGAAGTCTCCCCGGACTTTATCTCGCTGATGCTCGTGACGATCTCCATGTTCGTGCCGGTCAGGCTCGCTTCAGCTCTCTTCGAAAGGGGGAGTCCTGTGAACTTGCGGTTGTCACCAACATTGAAGTCAAAACGGCTGCGACTATGACCCTCATGGAATATGTCCTCTCCAAAAAATGGCGGCTTGTCTCGCCTTGCGTTCCCTAGCTTCTCGGAATGTCGGCAAGGTTGTCGTTGGGGGCGATACGGCTCGAAATCAGCGACGAACGGATCGGTTGCCTCGAATACTCCTGGAAGGCCCGGGCTCCGCGAGAAAGTAGGTTCGTCAGGGCCGCGTCGGGTCATTCACGTCGGTCAGCCCCTGCCTTCCGAGACTTCCGGTCTACCCCGACTGCGGACATCTCGCTGCATGCGCCAACTGAAGCGATGGGCCAGAGCACAAAGTCGCTGCGCTCCAGCCCGCTGCGCGGGAGCATGAGCCGAGAGACCGGTAGCCAGTTGAGAGGATAGTGGTAGCACTGGAGAGC
>NZ_JADPKQ010000461.1:0-9175 GCF_023074015.1 Bradyrhizobium sp. 142 | reverse complement strand
GCTGCAAGCGGACTGGGACGGAACGTTCTCCGAGACGAGCTTCGGCTTCCGGCCGAAGCGCTCGGCACATCAGGCGGTGGAACAGGCGCAGGCGTACATCGCGTCCGGCCACGGCTTTGTCGTGGGACGGCTTTGTCGTGGACATCGATCTGGAGAAGTTCTTCGACCGGGTCAACCACGACATCCTGATGGGGCTGGTTGCCAAGCGGGTTGCTGACAAGCGCCTCCTGAAGCTGATCCGCGGCTTTCTGACCGCGGGCGTGCTGGCGAAGGCCAGGACCCATACCGCGAGGTCTATCGAGTACCGCCCGTGCTAGTCCCGAAGGATTATCACCACTAGTTTTCGCAAAACTCATTTCGGTGGTTATGGGTCCTGGCCTTCGCCAGGACGACACGGGGGTTTGGCGCGGGCTGCCTCCACATCGTCATTGCGAGGAGCCCTTGCGACGAAGCAATCCAGGCTGTTTCCGCAGAGACAGTCTGGATCGCTTCGCTGCGCTCGCAATGACGGAGCGTTGGGCGCTGCTGTCGCTTTCAATTCGCGCAGCAGCGCCCAACTTGCTAGGACCTCGCCGCCAACATTTTGTCGAATCTCGCCGACACGCTCGCCACCCACGGCGTTTCCTCCCGCACCAGGCGGAAGCCGAGATTGGCGGGCGGGACGCCTTGCGCGCAGCCGCCGGCGCGGGCGTCGCGGATGAAGTCGGTGACGTAGGCGCGATGGGCGCCTTCGGCGACGCGCACACCGCAGTTCACCGTCGGG
The DNA here is from genome assembly GCF_023074015.1 of Bradyrhizobium sp. 142. Lineage (NCBI taxonomy): Bacteria > Pseudomonadati > Pseudomonadota > Alphaproteobacteria > Hyphomicrobiales > Nitrobacteraceae > Bradyrhizobium > Bradyrhizobium sp. 142. The sequence continues at coordinate 8,412 of NZ_JADPKQ010000461.1, read as the reverse complement.
CGGCCGGCATTGCCGGCTTCATCGACGCGCGAGCGCACGAAGCAGGTCGAGGTCCATTCCCAGACATTGCCGGCGATGTCCTCGATGCCGTGCTCGTTCGCGCCGAAATGGCCGAACGGATAGGCCGTGGCGTCGGCGAAGTCGCGTTCGGATTCGCGCTCGTAACGGCTGATCCAGCGTTTTGCCGGATCGCTGCCATCGACCGGCGAGCCGTCGTCTTTGAACCTGCTTCCGGCGGCAAAAGCCCACTCCGCATCGCTCGGCAGGCGATAGCGGTGGCCGGTCTTGCGCGATAGCCAGTCCGCATAGGCTTGTGCATCGTGCCAGCTCACCTGCACGGCGGGGCGATCGGGTGCGACGGACACGCCGCGATCGAGAGCGCGGCACGCGCCGTCCCGCACACAAAGCTGATAGTCGGATGATGAAACCTGACGTCGCATGATGTGCAGCGGCCTCTTGAACTGCAAGGCGCGCAGCGGCGCTTCCGCCTGCTGCCCGGCGCGCGTGAAATCGCCGGCCTCCCGATAGGAGAAGCTGCCCGGTGCGACCTCGACAATGGCAGGTTCCGCCACGGTGCCGTCGATCGCCATCTCCGACACCAGCGGCGCCACTGCGATCGGCCCTGCAAGTCCAGCCGCGCAGGCCAGCGCCAATTTCAACTTGAATGCAATCAGCATGCTCGTTCCCCGAAGCAAGAAGGGGCCGGTGATCACCGGCCCCTTGTCGCGTCTAGTTGGTGTTGGCAGGCGGTATCTCGGCAGGCGCCTTCACCTGGGACATCAGATCGTCGTTCCACTTGCCTTCGACCTTGAAGTGCGCGGTGGCGCCGAGGTCGGCGGCCTCGATCAGATTATGCGTGACATAGGCGTAGATGCCGGGCTGCAGGAACTTGTAGAGTGCGGCCCCCGCCGAGCCGCCGCGGATGAACCAGGTCTCGAGCCCGGTCTCCGGCGCGTTGGAGAATTTTCCGGTCTCCCAGACATAGTCGCCATGGCCGCCGATCAGATGCGGACGGCTGTCGCGATTGGCCTGCGAATGCACGATCAGGACGTTCTCGCCGACCTTGGCGGTCAGCGCGTTCTTGCCGGTGAGCGCGCCGGCCTTGCCGTTGAACACGACGTGGGAGGGGACCAGCTTCTTCATCACCTCTTCGGTGTCGGTGAAGGCTTCGCCGGGCGAATCGTAGGACTTGAAATTGCCCTTCTCGTCGCGCGGCACGTACATGTCCTGCTCGCCGATATAGTAGACCTTGTCGTATTTCAGCGCGTGGCCCTTGCCATCGTTGAGGCCGTCGCGCGGCAACACCATCACGGCGCCGTTCATGCCGGAGACGACGTGCCACGGGATCATCGGGCCGCCCGGCGCGCAGTGATAGACGAATACGCCGGTCCGCGTTGCTTTCCAGCGCAGCACGACCTGCTCGCCGGGATTGACCAGGGTGAGTGCGCCGCCGCCAAGCGCGCCGGTCGCGGCGTGGAAGTCGATGTTGTGCGGCATGGAGTTGGTGGCGGGGTTGACCAGCGTCACCTCGACATAGTCGCCCTCATGCACGACCATCAGCGGGCCTGGCATCGAGCCATTGAAAGTCATGGCCTGGAACGTGGTGCCCTTCTCGTCGATGACGACTTTCTTTTCCTCGATCGTAAGCCTGAACTCCATGATCTTGGGCGCTTGGGTCGTCGCCTGCTCATGCGCATGCACGAAGGGCGGGGCGACCAGTTCGACCTTTTGTCGCGGCAGCTTGAGTTCGTTGACGGCGAAAGCGGGCGTCGCCAGCATCAGGGCGGTCGCGGCGGCGCTGATCAATGCGGCTCTGCGGGTGAACATCGGAAGCATCCTTCATCTGAAATGGTTTTGATGACGGGATGCAGTCTGCGCCGATCGCGGCAAGTTGATTTGCGCTGCAACAACCTTTGGCCGGATTCGCCTTCCGTGAAGATCCTTAAGCGGTTTGCCGGGTAACGTTGGCGGAAGGATACGACCAGACGCACCGCGCGACCTCAGTCGCGCCAGCAGCAACTCGTTCGCATTGTCGGTGGCGTTCGATCGTCAATCTATGGAGGTCGACTAGAGAAGCTGTATCGCAAGCCAGACCCATCCCCAGACCGCGAGCGACAGCGCCGCGAACACAGAGGCCATGATGGTCAGGACGCGTACCAGATAGCCGGCGCCGCTTGAGGAGGCGGCGGGGACGGGACGAAAGTCGTCGAAGCGGGGGATGTGGCCGCGAACATCGGTAAGCCAGAGAACGAGATCGAGCGCGAGCGACGCCATGGTCTATCTCCAGAAACGGCCTTTCTCCAGAAGGCACTGATGAGATGTCACAATGGCTCCAATCCTGCGCCGATACTTTGAGCGAGCGCAAAAGCAGCCCGCCCGAAAAGGAGTAATTTCAACGCCATTCGGATGTGCTGCGATCCTGCGCGGCATGAATTTACCAATGGGTAAGACATGAGGGTTGATCTCGCGGCGAGCTACGGCGAGGAACGTCTACCGCGCTACACGAGCTATCCGACCGCACCGCATTTTTCGCCTGCGATCGGCGCAGACAGTTACGCCCGGTGGCTGGCCGAACTCCCTGCCGGAGCCAGCGCGTCACTGTATCTGCACGTGCCGTTCTGCCGTGAGATGTGCTGGTATTGCGGCTGCCATACCCAGATTGTCCGCCGCGACGAGCTTGTCGCGGCCTATCAGCGCACGCTCCGCAGCGAGATTGGGCTGGTCGCCGAAATCATCGGCCGCCGTATCAAGGTCGAGCATATCCATTTCGGCGGCGGTACGCCGACGATCATGGCGCCGGACGCGTTCGCCGAACTGATGTCGGCGATGCGCCAGGCATTCTTCGTGCTGCCCTCGGGGGAGATCGCGGTCGAGATCGATCCGCGAACGCTGACTGCCGACATGGTGGAGGCGATGCGGCTGTCCGGCGTCAACCGTGCGAGCCTGGGAGTGCAGAGCTTCGATCCCGTCGTGCAGCGTGCGATCAACCGCGTACAGAGTTATGAGCAGACGGCCTCCGTCGTCGACATGCTCAGGCGTGCCGGCATTGCGGGAATCAATTTCGATCTGATCTACGGGCTGCCGCACCAGACCGTCGCCTCCTGTCTCGACACCGTGCGACGCGCTCTCGCGCTCGCGCCCGACCGTTTCTCGGTGTTCGGCTATGCGCACGTGCCGGCTTTCAAGAAACACCAGCGCATGATCAACGAAGGCGTTTTGCCGGACGGGATTGCACGTCACGACCAGGCCTGCGCGATCGCCAACGCGCTCAAGGAGGCCGGCTATGTGCAGGTCGGGCTTGATCATTTCGCGCGCCCCGACGATCCCATGGCCATGGCCTGTGAGGAGCGGACGCTACGGCGCAATTTCCAGGGTTACACCACCGATAAAGGCGAAGTCCTGCTTGGTTTCGGCGCGAGCGCAATCGGACATCTGCCGCAGGGCTATGTCCAGAACGAGGTGCAGATCGGCGCCTATTCGGAGGCAATTTCTGCCGGGCGTCTGGCCAGCGCGAAAGGCTATGAACTTACCGACGACGACCGGCTGCGCGCCGACATTATCGAGCGCATCATGTGTGAGTTCAGTGCCGATCTCGGTGCGATCTGCGCGCGCCACGGCGCGATGCCGGAGGCGATGCTGAAATCAGCACCGCGGCTGGCGCCGCTGATTTCGGACGGGGTCGTCCGGCTTGACGGTGCCCGTCTCGCGGTTGCGAACGACTCGCGCTTCCTGGTGCGCAGCGTCGCCGCCGCGTTCGATGCGCATCTCGACAGCGCGAAGCAACTGCACAGCCGGGCGGTTTGAAGTCTCTCTCCGTCATTCCGGGGCGCGCGAAGTGCGAACCCGGGATCCATCGTGCAGCACGCGACGTGGAGAAATGGATTCCGGGCTCGCGCCAATGAGGGCGCGCCCCGGAATGACGAGTGGAGCTTGCGTTTCGACAAAGAGATCGCCACCAGCTCCGCTATCGTCCGGTCGGAACGGAGACTGTCCATGCCCTTCCGATCCGACGATCTAGTCGACGACATCATGCGCTCGGCGCCGTACACGATCGCTGTGTTTCTCGCTTTCAGGATGGCCTGTATCGGTTGCCCGATCGCGACATTCCACACAGTGGACGACGCCTGCCGCGAGCATGGCATCGACCGCGAAAAATTCCTCGCCGCGCTGTGCGATTGCGTGCCGGCGTGAGTTCTTCACCTCGCCCCGCTTGCGGGAAGAGGTCGAATTTGCGCAAAGCGCAAATTCGGGTGAGGGGGAGTTTCCGCGAGTCCAACTGTCGATATGATTGCGGAGCCGGCGCCTCACCCCGACGCTCTCAGCGCGCGCGAAGCTCGTCGCGGCCCCGTCACAACGGGGAGAGGGAGACGTTCTTACGCCGCGCCGCTGTCCGCGCTGCGCTCCGCCAGCACGACGATCCTGTGCGGCTCGCGCAGAATGATGCGCTGGCGACCGCTCTCGACGAGGCCTTGGCTCTCCCAGCCGGACAGAATGCGGCTCACGGTATGCAGCGTGGTACCTGTCATCTGCGCGATGTCCTGGCGGCTGATCGGGAAGTCGATCTCGATGCCCTGATCGAGCTTCTTGCCGGATTGCTTGGCGAGGCGCAGCAACGCATGCGCGACGCGCTGCTCGACCTGCTGGGTCGACATCTCGAGGATGCGGGTGTGGCTCTCCTGAAGCCGCGCCCCGACCGTCTGCAACGTATTGGCGGCGAGCGATGGAAACCGCTCGGCCAGCCGCGGCCAGGCGGCGGTCGGCCAGATCAGGACGACGCTGTCGTCGACCGCGGTCGCGGTTGCCGGATAGTGCGCAAGCCCGATCGCCATGGCGAGCCCGAAGGTCTCGCCGGGTGCGACGTAGCGCACCACGATCTGCTCGCCGGTCGGCGTGGTCTTGGCGGCGCGGACATGGCCGTGCAACAGTAGGAAGAAGGACTGCGCATCTGCGCCCTGCTCGAAGATGGCGCTGTTCTTCGGGTAACGCCCCGAACGCGCCTCGCGCAGGATCTCCTCGAGCTCGTCGGGCTTGACTCCGGCAAACAGCGGCAAATGCGTCACCAGCGATGTGTCGACCCTGGCCATTCTGCCTCCTTGGCGTGGCGCTCGGGAGTGTGATGGCACCTCCAATCGTCCCGGTGTTTGCGATAGCGCAAAACGGAACTAGCTGAGCGGCAGTATTTTTCCAAGTAACGGTCTGATGTCACAGGAGTTGCCCCATGGCTGCCGCCCGATCCCGCAATTTTGAGGGCTGGCCGCTGTTTGCGAACAGCTTTCGGCCCTTCTTTCTGCTCGCCGCGATTCAGGCCGGGTTGTCGATTCTGGTCTGGCTGCCGATGTTTTACGGCGAGCTGTCGGTAACCTCGACCTTCGCGCCGCGCGACTGGCACGTCCACGAGATGCTCTATGGCTTCCTGCCTGCGGTGGTCACGGGATTCCTGTTTACGGCGATCCCGAACTGGACCGGGCGACTGCCGATCAATGGCACGCCGCTGGGTGCGCTGGTGGCGGTCTGGCTTGCCGGCTGCGGTGATCTTGTCGGCCGATATCGGCTGGGCGTTTGCGCTTGCGGTCGATGCCGCCTTCCTGGCGCTGGTTGTCGCCGCCGCAACCCGCGAAATCATCGCCGGTGGCAACTGGCGCAATCTGCCCGTGGTGGGGCTGGTGCTGGTGCTGCTCGCTGGCAATGTCGCTTTTCATCTGGAGGCGCATTATGAGGGCGCGGCCGATGTCAGCATCCGCGTCGGCATCGGCGTGGTCGTGCTGCTGATCTCGCTGATCGGCGGTCGCATCATTCCCAGCTTCACTCGCAACTGGCTGGTCAAGGTCAATCCCGGCCGTCTGCCGATGCCGTTCGGACGTTTTGACGGTGCGGTGATCGGATGCAGCGCGCTTGCGCTGATCTCTTGGATCGTGGCGCCGCTGAATGTGGTCACCGGTATCGCGATGGCACTTGTCGGTGTGCTGCACCTGGTGCGGCTTTCGCGCTGGGCCGGCGATCGGACTTCGCGCGAACGGCTGCTGCTGGTCCTGCATGTCGGCTATGGCTTCGTGCCGCTGGGCTTCCTGCTGCACGCCGCAGCCGGCTTCGGCGCGCTGCCGCCGAGCGCGGGCATTCACGCCTGGATGGCGGGCGCAGCCGGAACCATGACGCTCGCGGTGATGACGCGCGCAAGCCTTGGCCACACCGGACAGGCGCTGACGGCCTCGCCGGCGACACAAGCAATCTACCTTGCGATCATCGTTGGGGCACTGGCGCGTGTCGCTGCCGTGGTATTGCCTGCGCATAGCGATGCGCTGCTGCACATCGCCGCCTGCGGTTGGGTCCTTGCGTTCCTCGGCTTTGCGATTGCGTTCGGTCCGCTGCTTGCCGGTAGCCGGTGGCGCGCACTCGCCACGCTCGGCGCAGCCGCTCCGGCACGCTGAGGGGCGCGCCGATGCGTTCCGCGGCCTTGGTGCTGCCGCAGCCACGCCCCACGGAAACCCCAATCGAACCAGTTCCTTCCCTGCCGCGTCTCACCACGATGGCGTGGCATTCATCGCGCGTCCGGCTGGCGGCGCGGCGATACCGGCAGGGAGGAAGTTTGATGCGCATCACCGCAAAATGCTTGGCGACGACGGGCCTGGTCCTGGTGACCACGGCGCTCGCGTTGCCGTCATGGGCCGCCGACGTGGATGCCACATCGGCCATCCATGCCGTCACTGTCTATCCCGATGGCGCCACCGTCACCCGAATCATCGCACTGGATCTTGCCTCCGGTGACAGCACCCTCGTTGCCAAGGACTTTCCGCTCTCGCTCGATCCGTCCTCCCTCCGCGTCGAGGGCGAAGCGGGCACAAAACTCACGATTGGCACCATCGACGCGCGGCCGCCGCGGGCGGCGCCGCCGGTCAACCTGTCAGAACTCGACAAGCGCATTGAAGCGCTCAGTGACCAGCGCGCCGATCTGCAAGGCACGATCGATTCCGCCACCGCCCGGCGCAAATTCGCGCAGCATTTTGCCGAAGCCTCCCCAGCCGGCCTGGGCGAGAAGGGCGAGGCCCGTCCGATCACCGAATGGCGCGCGGCCTTTGTCGCCGTTGCCGAGGAGATCGCGACCGCCGACACCACGATCCGTGACGCGGCGCGAAGGCAGCGCGAGATCGACCGCCAGATCGCGCAGCTCGAAGCCGAGCGTTCGGCCAAGCCGCCGAGCAAGCTGGAGGTGCGGATCGATGTCGCCTCCGCCGCCGCGACCAAGGCGACGCTGCGGGTGACTTACGCCGTTCGCAACGCGCGCTGGCTGCCGCTCTACGACGCCCGGCTCGATACCGGCGCCAAAGACCGCAAGCCGCAGATCGAGTTGATCCGCCGCGCCGAGGTCACGCAGTCGACCGGCGAGGACTAGGTCAAACGTCACGCTCGGCGTATCCACGGTTCGTATCGGCCGCGGCGGCAGCGCGCCGGAGCTGAACCCGCTGGTCGCGCAATATCCGCAACCGCCGAAACCGCGGGCGCTGGGGTCAGTCTCTGATACGGCGACGCCTGCGGCAGCACCGATGCAGCGAAAGGTGGAAGCCCCCTATGCGATGAGGTCCAGGGAAGATCTTAACATGGACCAACGCGCCGACGAGCAGCAGGCGGTCGCCGAGATCGGCGACTTCCAGGCCACGTTCAAAATTCCCGGCCGCGTCAGCCTCGGCGCTGTCGAAGGCGCCAAGAGCCTGCGCATCGCGTCAATAAACGTGCCCGCCGATCTCGCGGTGCGCGCCGCACCTGTGATGGATCCGACCGCCTTCCTCGAAGCGAGCTTCAAGCAGGCGGACGATGCGGCACTGCTGCCGGGTAAGGTTGCGATCTATCGCGACGGCGTCTTCGTCGGCCGCGGCAAGATCTCGGCCCCCGCCAAGGACGACATCGTTCGGCTCGGCTTCGGCGCCGACGACAAGGTGAGGATCGAGCGCGCCGTGCTCAAGCGCAACGAAGGCTCGGCTGGCCTTTTGGTTACGACGTCGAAGACCGACGAGCGCGCATTCAAGACCACCGTTCGCAACGGCCACGACTTCCCGATTCGCGTCGCGATCGAGGACCAATTGCCGATCAGCGAGAACGAGGACATCGTGGTCGAGATGCTGCCGTCGAGCACTCCGCCGACCGCAAGCAGCATCCGCGACCGGCGCGGCGTGCAGGAATGGTCGTTCGACGCCAAGCCTGGCGAGATCAGGGACATCAACTTCGCCTGGCGCATCCGCTGGCCCAAGGACAAGGGCATGGTGATCGTCCCGGCCGGCTAGGATTTTGGCCGCGAAGGAAGTGCGCTCCCTCTCCCGCTTGCGCAGGGCTGTCCCGGGAATGATTCACTATGCCGCAGCGCATGCCCGGCAAATCCAGCGTGAACCGGATACTTTCTGGTTGTCGAGACACAGAAAAGGG
>NZ_JADPKQ010000520.1:0-9183 GCF_023074015.1 Bradyrhizobium sp. 142 | reverse complement strand
CAGACAGAGTCTCTGGCAGCGTGATAGAAAGGGATCAGGAGCGGTCAGTTTCCAACTAGCAAACCGGTTCAAGCGGTCCCGCTCTGCGGGTCCATTTCAGTTCTTCGCACCACCCTTTCATGACGGATGGCTACGATACCCCCTCTTCGGCTGCGCATGATCGAGGATATGGCGGACCGCAATCAGTCGCCGGTGACCCAATCCAATTTCTAAGCGATCGCAAAAATTAGCCGCCATTTCGTACGCCCCGGACCGGTTGATTTTCGAGCGGGTCCTGGACGCTGTTACAGGGGCGCAATCTCGTTGTGCTGGCGACGACTTATGCGGTTGGAGATAGTGAAGTCGTCAGTTTGAAGGTGAGTTCGACCGCCCCCATCAGGCCAATCGTTCTCGAGGGAGTAACCCGAGAGTCTTTGCGTACGCCACGAGAACTAAAGGTGTGTCGGAACGCTCGGTCGACATCTCCGCGTGTTAATCCAGGCCGCATCGTTTCGTAGGCGGCCAAGAAGCCGTCAAGCGCGGCCTGGTGCAGGTGCCGCGACCGAGCGGACGGCTCACCTAAGAACACGGTCCGGAACAATGCGCAGCAATAGCGGTGGCGAAAGGCTCCTAGTTCAAAAATGGTCTGACAATCATCGCATAGCTTGCATCGGTCCACTTGAGATGCGGAGCAGTCGCCGGGCGTCCGGTCGGCATGGTCGGATAAATGCGAGACGCATGACCCGGGAATTCCGACGTGCCCGTACATGACGCATGCATGACGGCTGCGGCTACATCGCATTCTCGCGCGCCGGGAGCGACGCTTAATCTGGCGATCCTCATGGCCCGATCGACAATTTTTCCGGCCTGCTCCATGTAGGCGATCTCAGCAGGAGACTTCACAAGCTTCAGCTTGGAAATGATCCCATCGACATCGATGCTCTTTGAAAGGTCCAGGCTTTTGGCCAGGTTGGCGTTGCGATTCTGGTCATCCACGACTGATAGCGGCGCGATCGCGAACTCGATCGCGCGTCTCGAATCAATCGGCGCTGACATCTTATAGGTATACATCGCGGGAAGCACGTAATGTGCTATCCTATGCGGCGTCTTGAGGCGCAGCTCGGGAAGGCAGAGCTGCCGCGCACGCAAGCGCTTGCGGAGGACAGCGCATCCGTCTGCCCAAAGTAGAACCAAGTTGTATAGCCGAGCAGATCGAACAGCCTTTCCGCACTCTGTTCGAGAACGACAGGATGTTGCGTGTAGCGTTCCCGATCACCGGCTCTGACATATGCCTCTCCTTCGCCGGCGGGCACGGTATGCCACCAGTTGTCCGATGGAGCGGCTCGAGCATTCGCTCCCTTTTTGGCGAAATTCGCCGTGAAGGCGCTTAGGAGGAAATTAGCCCCCCAGAGCATGCTCGGCAAGCTCGAGATCTATCGGGTGGATCACCAGGTCGCGTAGGATCTTTCCCTTTTCAGGAGCATATTCATTCGCAGGTCCACGCCTCCTCTTATCTCGGAAACTAGAGGAATTCACGTTTGGCCGGTTCTCTATAGTGCTGCGTTAAAATCTCTCATGCCTTGCAACTGAATGCCGCGAGGATCGACCGTGGTGTCGGCCACATTGATGCCATTACTCTCGTCGCGCCGAAGAAGTGGAAGTGTAGAGCCGATTGCGGGGCGGGAGTCAGCTAACCTTTCGTGAGAGGTCGAGACGTCTTCTTCCCATCATGAAGCGGCGCAGCGGCAGTTCAAGAATAACGGAAATACGCGCTCAAAGGACTTCAGACAGCCAAGAAACCAAGGAGCTAAGACATCAAGTCCGATCTCGAAATCGATTGCCGATGCTGGTATGATGCGAGCGGCCGACGTCATTCGTCCCGGCGTGCATGAAGCTGACGCCATCGCTGAGATCCTTTCGACGTTGGCGCGCGGCGCAAATAGCAAGCACGGAACGGGAATCGCGAACATCTTCATGTGCTCTTCGCCACGAACCGGAACTTGCCACATCACCTGGAGCGATGACCTCTTCCGCCAGGGCTCGCAAATCAATCTGGAACTGGGTGGTGTGCGGCACACCTATACAGCGGCCCTGATGCGAACGTTCTCGATTGGCAAACCCTCCAACCGTTTGTGCCGACTTCATGAGGCCGAGCTGGCTGGCTTGGAAGCTGCATTGGCAAAGGTTCTCCCGGGAGCAACCTGCAACGATGTTGCTCAGGCATTCAATCGTACGATTGGTAAGCTGGGGTTCCAGAAACAGTCCCGGTGCGGTTATGGCATAGGCATTGATTGGAACGAGGCCGTCACAAGCCTCAAGGAAGGCGACATGACCGAGCTAAAGCCAAACATGACGTTCCATCTGATGCTGGGCAACTGGATCGACGAGGATTTCGGCTATGCCATCAGCGAAACCTTCCGAGTCACAGAATCCGGTACCGACGTATTGACCGGTGTGCCGCGCAAGATCTTCGAGATTTAACTCGGCTGTGGTATCTTCCACTCGGACGGTGCGGAAGGGGCTTGCTTCTGCTTGGCAACGTCCCTCAGGACGTTGCCCGCAATACACGCTGGACACTTGGGATAGCTTCCAGTTTCTCCGCTGCTCCGTGAGCTCGTCTATGCGCGCATTCACGCCAGACAGTCGAGATCTTCCACAACCTCCGCAGCATATCGAGATCGACCGACTCTATGAGGACGCAAAAACTAGGGCAGTAGAGAAGGCCGGTGAAGCGATTGCCGGTCGGCAGAACCGCGCCATTGCGACACCGTCGGGGTGGGCGGAATCGTCGATCCACAGCCGATGACTTTCAGATTGATTGTGGATTGCAAACCTCGCGCATGCCACGGCGGATGCGCACCCGTCAGCAGGACGCGCTCGCCCGCGGAGTGCGAGCGATCGGAGCCTTGCTGGTCGTGCCTTGGATACGCACGTTCGTTAACTCACGCTCCCAATCGGCGAGATGCGCCTCGATGCTCCCCAGCTCGCGAAGGAATGGCCCGCGATCGCGTTCTTCTTCACGTAGCCGACGCCCATCCTCTGACTTGTCCTTCGTGCGCGCGCGATACGCTTGCAGGCGCGAGCACGGAAGCCCCAGTGTTTCGCAAACGCGATGAGCTCAAGGCATCTCGAACCGCGTCGTCGCCAACGCCTCCGTCTTTCGCGCGTGGCGATACACGGCGCGTTGCAGCATCCCGCGGCTGACTGCTAGTTCTTGCTCGGCCAACAGGTCCTGGCGCACCACATCCGCATTGCCGCGATGCCGGATGAATCTCTCGCGCAACCAGCCCTCAAGGCGATCGAGCCGTTTCGGGCGACCAGGCGACTCGAACGGCCTCAACCTGCCCGCCGCGACGTCGCCTTTCACCGTCTGGTGGCTGCAGCCCAGCTGCCGCGCAATCCGCTTCACCGCACGCTCTCAGGCACAACATCTGCGCCAAGTCATCCGGTGTCTCCATTACCTCCCCCGTGGACCACTCCATTGACGAGCCTTCCGCTATTCGTTCCCCGTTCGCCTCTCCTCGGCTATCTAACGAGGGGCCAATTCCTCGTGACGCCATGGCTGGGCAGTTTTCCACGGCGCGCGACACCCAAACACATCTCCTCTCGGGCCGCGTCCTTCTTGAGCTATATTAAGAATTCCGCCGCGTGCGAACGACTGTTCGTAATTGCTTCAATACATTTTAGCCGCCGAGATCGATCACAATCCTCTCCAGCCGTTTTGTGACACTTGCGAACGGCGCGATTGCTACAACTTGCGTACTCTTCGGCCCGGGCCCTGTGCATATTGCCAGTGTCTCGTTAAAGTGGGTTGCTGACGCGGCGCAGGTGATTCCGGGCCGCCCCCGACGTCAGGCGTAGCATCTTCGCACTCGCCGTCGAGTCGGAGCGGAACTGGATTCTCGATGGACCGCTTTTGTGCGCTCGGCTTCTCCAGGAGCATCGTAATCTGAACTCATGAGAATAGCAGGGTACTGCGTGCTGCATCGGTGCAGCGACAATTGAGACTGGGCTGGCAAGAACTTCAATCGACGCCTATCCTTTTCGTGTCATCGTCGCGACCGCCCCAACATGGACGGTTCTCACTCAAGTCTTCCATGCTCCGGCCCCCCGATTTGGTAGCTTGCCCAAACGACGCACCAAATGGTTTATAATCGATCGAATTGCCGGGCGGAGACATGGAGGCGCTATGCGCATCTGCGGTATCAAACTGAGGCATGACGGAGCGATCGCGCTAGTCAAAGACGGACGGCTTGTCTTTTGTGTCGAGCATGAGAAACTAAGCAACAATCCCCGGTATCAAGCCATCGACAATCTCGACGCCATTGTTGTCACTTTGGCGGAACACGGTCTGGAACCGCGTGATATTGATCAATTCGTCGTCGACGGGGGATTATGGAGGGAGGGTTTTCAGGTCCTCAGTGGGGCGGAACCGGTCACTCCCGAGTGGGGGCCGTATGTTGAACGCTGTGCCGAGCGCCTCCTCGATTCACGCGACGGCCTCAGTCTGATGCTCGGGGGCAGATTCTTTCCTTATAAGAGCTATCCGCACGTCACGGGTCATTTGGCCTCCGCATACTGCACCAGCCCGTTTGCCAAAGCCGGACATTCCGCCTTATGCCTGATATGGGACGGTTTGATTTTTCCGCGCCTCTATCACGTGAACCCCTCCGGCGCTCGGTTCATCGAATGCCTGTTTCCGCTGATAGGTCACGTCTATGCGATGGCCGGCGATCACTTCGGACCCTATGCGAACAGAAAGCTCTCCAACAACTTAGGTCTAGCCGGCAAGCTGATGGCCTATATTGCGCTGGGATCTGCTGATGACGACATCATAAGTGCGTTTCGGCAGCACTATGAGGAGCGCCTTGCGGTTGATGCAGAGCATGCCCGACTTTATCATACAGAGAGCGGCCGGGAGTCCTCAGTTGCGGCTATCCACGGCTTCTTCCAGGAGAGCGCGCTTCGGTTGAAATCCAAGCGGGCCGAAGATGTGCTGGCATCGTTTCATTGTTTTCTCGAGCGTCTCCTAATCCGGCAGATGACGACCGTTTTAGAGCGGCATTCGGGTCTTCCGGGATCACGTAATTTGTGTATAGCTGGTGGCTGCGGTCTTAATATTAAATGGAATAGCGCACTACGTGCCACCGGCCTGTTCGATGCTGTCTGGGTGCCGCCCTTTCCTAATGACAGTGGGGCGGCAATAGGTGCGGCATGCTCCGCAATGGCCGCGGATAGAGGGTTCGTGCCGCTGGAATGGTCAGTCTATAGTGGTCCGGCCCTGATAAACAGCGATGTACCGTCCGAATGGGAAGCTGCACCGTGCAGCATGCGTGAACTTGCCACCATCCTCGCGAGCAACAACCCCGTGGTATTCCTTGCCGGCCGCGCCGAGCTCGGACCCCGGGCCCTGGGTAGCAGAAGCATTCTCGCAGCCGCAACATCGGCGAGAATGAAGGATTATCTCAATGATGTCAAACTTCGCGAACACTTCCGGCCGGTGGCCCCTATATGTCTAGAGGATCGCGCGCCGGATATTTTCAGCCCAGGAACGCCGGATCCTTATATGCTGTTCGAACACAAAACACGGTCGGAATGGCGGAACAAAGTCCCCGCCGTTGTACATCTCGACGGAACCGCGCGGTTGCAGACCATTCCCAGAACCGCTCAGCACAAGATCGCGGAGCTTCTTGTCGAATATGAAAAACTCGCGGGCATTCCGCTGCTCTGCAATACGAGCGCCAACCACCATGGACGCGGGTTCTTCCCGGATGTCGCATCAGCTGCCCAGTGGGGACGCGTTGAACACATATGGGCCGACGGCCTGCTGTGGACGAAAAAAGGTCATTGCTGAGCCTATCGCCTGCCAACCATGTTTTTCAGAAGTGGACGCAGGCGCGCGCCCATTTCCCGATAGCAATCGACCTTCTCCAGGCGAATTGGGAACGTGGCTGCTTAGCAATTTTTGTACTCGGTTCTCTTACCATGCGCCAACCCGAATATCTCCACGCCTCATGTGTTGCTGATGCTGATGAGTTTCCGGCTTTTGCGCTAGGTCGACGTTTTTAGGGGGCTAGTAGGGCGTCTTGCCCGGCGGCACCGTGGCAACCGGTGGGCCTGTCGCTGCGTCGTAGACGTGGATGGATACAAAGCAGCGCTCTTCATAGTGGGGGGTGAACAGCGATAGTCGCTGGTGCCCACGTATCACGTCGCAGGTGTTGTCGACGTCCAGCGAGCCGTCCGTCGCGTAGCTCTCCATCCACTGCTCCACCAGAGCATAGGTCACGCGGATCGGATCGCCCAGGTTCGGGGCATTCTTTAGGCGCGAGAGGGTCGCTTGCGAGGCGAGGCCTGCCGTATCTCTCCGGCTAAGGCCGTCTTGTGTAGTTTGCGAGGCGGCCTGAGGATTTGATCTACTTTAAGGTCACGTCGGGAATGCAGGTCAATGTGTCGGGCGCCGAACATCGGCGACGATGGAGTTACGACGAGAAGGTCCGCCTTGTCGTAAGCGTCGCTCTCAGGCCACGGCTTTGAGGGCTTGAGCGCGATAGGTCCAGGGCAGTAGCTGGTCGATGTCCCGGTTTGGATGCCCGTTGACGATCCTGGTCAGGACGTCGGTGAGATAGGCGAGCGGATCGACGTCGTTGAGCTTACAAGTCTCGACGAGGGACGCGACGACAGCTCAGTGTTCGGCGCCGCCGGATCCGGCAAACAGCGCGTTCTTGCGACTGAGCTTGATACCGCGGATTGAACGTTCGACGGTATTGTTGTCGAGTTCGATGCGTCCGTTATCGATGAAGCGCGTTAAGCCTTGCCAGCGCGAGAGGGCGTAGCGGATGGCCTCGGCGAGCTTGATCTTCTGGCTGATGAGAGCCAGCTTGGCGCGCAGCCATACCTCGAAGGCATCGGCCAGTGGTCGGCTCTTCTGCTGCCGCACGAGGCGACGCTCCTCTGCGCTACGGCCGCGGATCTCCTTCTCGATCGCATAGAATGCGGCGATGTGCTTCAGCGCCTCGCTCGCGATCGGAGCGGGGCCGGCTGTCGCGAGTTCGTAGAAGTTGCGCCGCATATGCACCCAGCAGAAGGCGAGCTCGACCTCGCCGCGATCGGCAAGCTTTGGGTAGGCGTTGTAGCCATCGACCTGCAGGACGCCCTTGAAGCCGGCAAGATGGTTGAACAGCCGCTCGGCTTTGCGGTCGGGTGCATAGACATAGGCGATGCCGGGCGGATCGAGGCCGCCCCAGGGCCTGTCGTCGGCGGCATAAGCCCAGAGCTGCGCCGGTCTTGGTGCGCCCGCGACCGGGATCGAGCACCGGCACCGTCTCGTCGGCGAACAGCTTGGACCTCGCTCGAAGCACCGTGAGAAGGCGCTCATGCAGCAGGCGCAGATGGAAGGCCGCATGCCCCACCCCAGTCTGCCAGCGTCGGCCGGTCGAGATGGATGCCCTGGCGGGCGTAGATCTGGGCCTGCCGGTAGAGCGGCAGATGATCGGCATATTTGGACACCAGAACCTGAGCGACGGTGGCTTCTGTCGGCAGGCCGCCCTCGATCAGTCGGGCTGGAGCCTTGGCCTGCAGGACGCCATCTTCGCAGGCACGACAGGCATATTTAGGCCGCCGGGTCACCACAACGCGGAACTGCGCCGGCACCATGTCCAACCGCTCGCTCTTGTCTTCACCGATCCGATGCAGTTCGCCGTGGCAGCAGGGCAGGTCTTGTCGTCGAGGTCGATGACAACCTCGATCCGCGGCAGATGCGCCGGCAGCGCTCCGCGATTGTTGCGACGCTTGCGTGCACGCTCCGCCCGGCCTTCCGGCACCGCTGCGTCTTGGCCGGCATCGGTACAGGCTTCGACCTGTTGGACATCTTCGAGACCGAGCAGCATCTGCTCTTCGGGAAGCGTCTCGGCCATCCGGCCAAAGCGATGACGCTGCAACTCCTTGATGATCTGGCGCAGCCGATCGCTCTCATGGAGCGCCGCCAGCAACATCGCCTTCAGCGTCTCGGGATCATCAGGAAGGTTATCGCCCACAGGCAAATCAGAGCATATTCGCGCCCGCCTGACGACGCGCTCGATGCCCCTGATTCACTTCGCCGCAGCGCGACCCACAATTATCCGGCTTGCGTCGGGACAACCGTCTCCCGTGCCGCGTGGACACGCCGCCAATCGAGCCCTTCGAGCAGCGCCGACAATTCTGCCGCCGACAAACGCATCACGCCATCCTCGATCTTCGGCCAGCGGAAGACGCCTTCCTCGAGCCGCCTGGCGAACAGGCACAAACCCGTACCATCCCAGAAGATCAGCTTGATCCGGTCCGCACGCTTGGCGCGGAACACATAAACAGCACCCGAGAACGGATCGGCCTTCATGTGCTCGCGTACCAACATGGCAAGCCCCTCCATTCCCTTGCGGAAGTCGACAATCAGCTCATCGGGATGGTCGCGACCTGTCCTGCGATGCGGCTCTCACGCTGACGAAGCTGACCGCAGCAAGCTCGATGCGCCGAGCCGGCCGGCTCCAATCCCGATCCGGTCCTGACTGCCCCGCCTGGCTGCACCGCGCTCCCTTTCCTCCAGAATTTCGGCATCTTTGACCCGATTTTCGCAGCTATTCCGCTGTAAGTCTCATTAAAATTTTTTCTCTGGAGCGAGAAAAACCAGACATGGGAGCGGCGATGCGAGTTTCTTCGACGGCGCAAATCAACCGTGATCAATTACAATCGGTGCAGGGTCAAATCGCATTTGCTCGACGTTCGCCGGGCGAGAAAGCTCCGCCGTTCGTCGTGCCGGGCTCCGATGGGCCCTTGGTGAGCTATGACGTCACCATACGCGACGCACGTCCGATCCTGGACGAACTTTCTCTCGACAGAGGAGGTTTCACTCTCGTTCAGCACAAGATCTCCTGTGCGAACGAGAGTGATCCAGAGGTCATGCGCGATAGGTATCTCGAAGAAATGATCCCGTTCATCAAGGACTATTTCAGAGCGTCATGGGTCGTACCGAACGAGACGCCGTTATCATACGCTCTTCTGGCGGGGGCTCTGCTCCGCCGGCAGAGAAGGGAGCTGGTCTAGAGCGGTTCATCGATTGATTGAATCGGGAGGGATTCCGTCGGGCGGCGGTTTGTGATTCAAGATGCTGGCTGGATCGGAGGCCAGCATCAGATGGTCCGACCTCTTTCGAATGATCTTCGTGAACGAGCC
>NZ_JADPKQ010000274.1:0-9346 GCF_023074015.1 Bradyrhizobium sp. 142 | reverse complement strand
CCCTTTTCTGTGTCTCGACAACCAGAAAGTATCCGGTTCACGCTGGATTTGCCGGGCATGCGCTGCGGCATAGTGAATCATTCCCGGGACAGCCCTGCGCGGAGCGGGGAGAGGGAAAGAGCGTTTAACCCGCGACCTGCTTGATGCGGACGATCAGCTCGTCGACAGCCTTGTCGACCGGAACCTTCTCGCTGACGACCCGGTTCATCGCCTTGGCCCACACGTTCTCGTTGTTGAGGATCGTGAACTTCCAGTTCTTGGTGAAGTCGAACGGCGCGGTGCCCCCGGTGAACTGGGCGTAGACGGCCTTGCGGTGCTTGTCAGCCTGCCAGAATGGGCTCGCCTGGCTTTCCTTGGTCACCGGGAACCAGCGGCCAAGCGCGCCCTCGATATAGGGACGGACGTTCTCCTCCTGGAGGAGGAAGCTGATGAACTGCTTGGCCTCGGCCTTGTTCTTGGCCGCGGTGAAGACAAGCCCGGTCTTGACGTCGGAGCGGTAGCGGATGGTCGTGCCATCGGGCGCCTTCGGGAAGGACGCGGTGATGATGTCCTGCTCGTAGGCTTTCTTGCCGGCTTCGCGCTGCTCGGGCGTGAGTGCCTGGTTGGTCGAATCCTCGTACCACTTCGCCGCGATCGAGATCGTGAAATTGTGCGTCATCACGATCGTCTTGTTGTGGAAGGCGACATTGTTGTCCGGATCCTTCCAGGTCGTGGAGGATGGCGGGGTGCAGCCCTTGATGTAGGTGTCGGTGTAGTCCTTCATCGCCTTGATCAGGCCCTCGCGCACCTTCGGATCGTCGACGGTGAGCTTGCCGTCGTCGTCGACCAGCTTGACATGGTAGGCATCCATAAAGGTGTAGAACGACTGGAAGGCATCGGTGGATTCCACGCCCATCGGCTGTCCGACGGCATAGATGCGCTGGCCGGTCGCCTTGCGGATTGCCGGCTGCACCTTGTCGCACCAGAACGACCAGTAGCCCACCCAGTCGTTCGGGATGTCGCTCTGCTTGAAGCCGGCCTTCTCCAGCATGTCGTTCCAGATCTGGACGTGCATGCTCTGTTGCTTCAGCGGGAAGCCGTAATAGGCCTTCTTCTTGATGACATCGTTATAGAGGATCGACGCATCCAGCGTGTTCTGCACGAACCGACCCTTGATCGGGTCCATGACGTCCGTGAGGTCCTCGAGCTTGCCCTCATAGGCCCATTTGCCCTGCGCCTGCACGTCGTAGCTGTCGGAATAGGCGACATCGGGCACAGTGCCGGCGTCGAGTGCCGCGACCGTCTTCGGAATCATGTCCTGGATCGCGTACTGCGACAATTCGACTTTGATGCCGGTCTTGGCTTCGAACTTCTTGATAGTTTCGATCAGCGCGTCGTCTTCGGAGCGATAGAAGCCCTTGCCCCACCAGACCGTAATCGTCTTTTGCTGCGCAAAGGCAGGTGCAGTGGCCGCAAATAGCCCGACCGCAGCGACCGCCAGTGATACTGCGCCAATAACCTTGGATTTCACGTTTTTCTCCCTCAAGCGGCCGGTGTTTTCAACCGGTCGTATAAAACACTAGCCCATGGCCGCTATCCGATCTAGCGGCTTCTTGTCAGACATAGGTCGTGGGGTGAAGGCTGTGAAGATGCTTCATCCGCGCATCCGTCCGCGCATCGATCTAAACGCTGCATCAATTCGCGGCAATCAATTCGCCTCGTGGGTTCTGGCTTCGCCGCACCATCCGCTACATCACACACCGAATCGCCAGAAAGATCCGGCTGTCGTAGAGTGATCCGTGGGGGCTCCAGCTTGATAGGGGAACAGACTGGCACCGCGCCGCGGGCAGCTCTCAGCGTGTCCGCTTCAGGCCCGCCGGAGCAGCATTCGAACTCGCCTCAGCAGATCGGGGCCGCGACCTGCCTTGCCCGCTCGTCCGCAAGGGAGAGCGCCATGCATCGAGGAGCATTTTGAGAAGCTGGTTGGCATGCGGAGATAGCGTCGCCCCGCGCCTGCGCACAATTCCAATCGTCCGCGACACCTCCGGCTCGGTCAACCGAATGGTGTGAATGATCGGATGGCCGGCGGCTGGCGTCGCGAGCCTCGGCAGCACAGCGACCCCCAATCCCGCTTCGACCAAGCCAAGCGAACCGGAGAGGTGAGCGACCTCGTAGGTCCAGTTGAGCTGCAAGCCGTGCCGCGCCATTGCATTGTCGATCAACGCGCGATTGCCGCTGTTGCGGCCCACGGTGATCACACGGTGCGGCACAATCTCCGACCAACTCACCTGTTTGCGCGCTGCCAATGGATGGTCATGGCGGCAGGCCAGGACGAAAGGGTCTTCAACCAGTTTCTCGAATTCAATTTCAGCATGCGAAGCGCCAATGAAATTGATGCCAAAGTCGGCTTCTCCGCGCGCTACCGCTTCCAATCCTTCATTGGCGCCGATGTCCAGAATGCGGATGCGAATGCGCGGGTACGCTTCGGCGAACCGGCCGATCGCTCGCGGCAGGAAATAGAATACTGCCGTCGGCACCGCAGCCACCGAGACCAGACCTGAACTTCGCGCGCCAATATCTTGAATCGCGAGCACCGAGGTTTCGAATTCGTCGATGAGGCGGCGCACCTTCGGCAGGAAGTCGCGGCCCGTCATCGTGAGATTGACGTGGCGCGTGGACCGTTCGAGCAATGGTGCACCGAGGCTTTCTTCCAGCTTCTGAATGCGCCGGCTCAGCGCCGGTTGCGACAGGTTCAGCGCCTTCGCGGTGCGGACGAAGCTGCCCATCTCCGCCACGGTGATGAACGCCTTGAGGTCGAGCAGTTCGGCATTCATGGCTGGGCTCCATTATGTTGATAATTGAAATAATACGTCAAATCTTTGCATTTCACAAAAGAGTAGGATCGCGAGATCGTGGGGCCGGGCGAAGCTGTCGCCCCAAGGAAGCGCCTCATGAACGATCAGATCGCCATTCCCTGCGTGGTGATGCGCGGAGGTACCTCGCGCGGGCCATTTTTTCTGGCCGGCGACCTTCCGGCCGATCCCAGACTGCGCGACGCGATCCTGCTGTCCGTGATGGGAGGGGGGCACGATCTTGGAATCGACGGCATTGGCGGTGGCAACGCCGTGATCAACAAGGTCGCGATCGTTGGACCGGCATCGGTCGCGGGTGCCGATGTCGACTACCTGTTCGCTCAGGTGCGGGTTCGTGAAGGGATCGTCGACACCGCGCCGAACTGCGGGAATATGCTGGCGGCGGTAGGGCCGTTCGCAATCGAAGCGGGCCTGGTCGCCGCTGCCGCAGATCGCACCCATGTGCGCATCCACAATGTGAACACCGGCAAGCTGATTGACGCGACGGTTGCCACGCCCGGCGCGCGGGTGACCTATGAGGGCGAAGCGCGGATCGACGGTGTACCCGGAACGGCCGCACCCATCGAACTGTCGTTCCCCAACGCGGCCGGCGCACGCACCGGTCGGCTGCTGCCGACCGGACGTCCGGTCGACCGCATCGAAGGAATCGACGTGACCTGCATCGACGCAGCCATGCCCGTCATGCTGGTCCGTGCGGCGGATTTGGGATGGACGGGCCGTGAGGCACCCTCGGCCTTCGCCGATAGCGGCTTTCGCGCGCGACTCGAAAACCTGCGCATCGAGGCTGGACGCCGGATGGGTTTTCCAGATTCCGCGTCAATGGTGATTCCGAAACCGGTTCTGATTGCGCCCTCCGTCGAGGCGACGTTGAACACCCGGTACTTCATGCCGCACGACTGCCATAGCGCGCTGGCGGTGACCGGCGCAGTCGCGATCGCGACTGCGTGCGTGACGCTAGGCACGATCGCCGCAGAGATGGTCGGACTGCTGGCGCCGCCGGTGACGATCACGCTTGCCCATCCCTCCGGCCAGCTTGTGGTTCGGTTGGAGCCCGGCCCGGTTGCCAGGGTGCAGCGGACAGCTCGGCGAATCTTCGAGGGGCAAGTCTTCGCCCGCCGATCGCACGTGAGTCATTCAGTCCTGGCGCCTGAAGCCGGGCCGCCTCCGAAGCCATCAAGAAAAATCAAAGCCATGAATTCAGAGCCATGAATTCAGACCATGGGAGAAACGAGAATGCAGAAGGAAGCGCTGGTTGGGCGCCCGAACACTGAGGTGCGAAAGCCATTCTACCGGATTCTCTACGTCCAGGTGCTGATTGGCCTCTTGCTGGGTATCCTCACGGGCCATTTCTGGCCTGAATTTGGTGCCGCGCTGAAGCCCCTCGGAGACGGCTTCGTCAAGCTGGTCAAGATGATGATCGCGCCGATCGTGTTCTGCACCATTGTGAGCGGCATCAACAGCATCAGCGATTCCCGCGAGGTCGCTCGCACGCTGGTGAAATCCATGGCGTTGTTTTACCTGCTGACTGCGCTTGCACTCCTGGCCGGCCTGACCGCTGTATCGCTAATCCAGCCAGGCGCGGGTATGCATGTCTCCGTCACTACGCTGGATCCGTCGGTGGCTGCGAAATTCACCAAGCAAGCAGCGACGTCCGGATTCGCGGACTTCGTGCTGCACATTATCCCGCATTCGTTCTTCGGAGCGTTCGCCGACGGTGAAGTGCTGCCGGTGCTGCTGGTCTCCGTCCTGATCGCCTTTGCCCTATGCCGCGCCGGCGACGGCGGTGCCGTGGTGACAAAGGCAATCGATTCATTCTCACAGGTGCTGTTTGTGTCTTTCAGCTTCATCATGAAGCTTGCCCCGCTCGGCGCCTTCGGCGCCATGGCGTTCACGGTCGGCCGCTACGGCGTCCGTTCGATCGGCTCGCTCGGCCTGCTGATCCTGACATTCTATGTCGCCTGCTCCGTGTTCGTGGTCGTCGTGCTCGGTACGCTGGCGCGGCTGAACGGCTTCAGCCTGTGGAAGACCATTCGCTACTTTAGGGAAGAACTGCTGATCGTGCTCGGCACGTCATCGTCGGAGCCGGCGTTGCCCGGGGCGCTGCGCAAGCTGGAGCAGCTCGGATGCCAAAAAGGCGTGTCTGGACTCGTGTTGCCGATGGGCTACTCTTTCAACCTGGACGGCAGCGCCATTTATCTCACGTTGGCTTCCATCTTCATCGCGCAGGCCTGTGACATTCATCTGTCGTGGGGACAGATTGCGGCGATGCTCGGATTGATGCTGCTGACTTCCAAAGGGGCGGCCGGGGTTACCGGGAGCGGCTTCGTCGCACTTGTCGCGACCCTCTCCGTCATGCCGGATCTGCCCGTGACCGGCGTGGCGCTGCTTGTCGGCATCGACCGCTTCATGTCGGAAGCGCGGGCGCTGACCAGCATGATCAGCAACTGTGTCGCAGCCATCACCATTTCGCTGTGGGAGGACGCTTGTGACCGCGAGGTGTTGGCCCGCGAACTGGGACACAGTGGCACCCTCAAGGTCGCGGCCGGATCGAAGATCGGCGGGGCAGCAGTGGTGCAGGAGGACAAGAGCTGGATTTCGACGACGCAATCGGCCGCTTAACTCCACCTTTGGAATGAAATCGGCCGCAGTGTTGGCGCAGGCTGCCAAAGATCCGGCAGAGCGACGTCTATCAGCCTAGTTGGATTTGGCGCCTTCCTTGGCGTTCTCCGCCGTCGGTGATTCCGCCGGCGCGGGGCGCTTTCCGGTGCCGGTGATGCGTTCAATCGCGGAGCGCACGGCATCGCCGGCCTTGCGGTCCTTGAGCATGTCGAGCAGGGGGGCCGAGGCCGGCGAGCGGCGGATCAGGCTTTCCGGATCGGGGAAGATCAGGGGATCGTCCCAGGGGCCCTGCACCACGAAGGGCAATTCGAAGCCCGACGCGCTGTTGAGGCTTGCCACGCCCTTCATGTCGTATTCGCGCGTCGGCACCGAGGCGGTGCCGGTCATCGTGATCTTCGCGGCAGGTCCTTCGACGCGGATGTCCTCGGCGGTTGCGACCCCGTCGGCGAATTTCACCGCGATGGTGAGATTGTCGTAAGGGGTCGAGCCGCTGCGGAAATTGCCGCCGCCGGACAGCGGCCGGCGTTCCAGCCGCTTCAGCAGCTGCTCGGCGTTGAAGCCCGCGATCGCGCCGTCGTGCCCGGTCACCGTGGCGCTGCCGTCGAGCGACTGCGCCAGGCCGAACGGGCTCGAGCCGGAGGCGACGAGCGACACGTTGATGGTCCCCCGTCCCGACAGCTTGTTGATGCCGAACAGTTCGGAGGCGCAGGCCTGGAGGTCGACGTCGGCGAACTGGAATTGCGCCTTGACGTCGGCGACGGTGTCGGCGCGCGCGATCCCGAACGAACCCTTGGCGATGCCGCCGTAGACCTGCGCCTCGCCGACCGACAGCGCCAGCGTGCCGTTGCGCAAACTCGCGCCGATCGCGGTGCGGCCGAGTTTCGACGGCCCGACAGTCAGCTTTGCTGCCGACAGCCGCATGTCGAGGTCGGTGGTCGACAGTCCGTTGAGATCGAACAGCTGCCTGTTCCAGTCGTGTGCGCCGCTGGCGAGCAGGCGGAAGGTCGAGATGTAGGGGGTGAAGTCGAGTGCGTCGGCGGCGAGCGTGGCCTGGAGCGTCTGCCGGCCGTTATTGGCGTAGGTCATCACGCCCTCGGCGACGTTGCCGTCGAGCTCGACATTGACGTTGGTGAGCGCGATCGAGGCGCCCACGACATTGGCGCGAGCCTTCAGCGCAAAACGGCCAAAGCCGCCGCTGCCGGGCTGCGGCTGTCCGGTCCAGCGCAGCGCGTTGCGCAAGGACGGGCTGTCGATGGTGAGGATGCCCTCCATCATCGGGCTGGTGCGGTTAGCGACGCTGCCGTCGAATGCGAGCTTGAGCGGCGCGCTGGCGATCCGCGCCTTCAATCCCGAGCGGTCGCCGGAGAGGGCCGCGACGAAATCGGAAAAACTGATCGAGCCGTCGACGCGCTCGCCGCGCCAGTCGAACTGCCCAGTCGCGGCAAACGATCGCGAGATCGAGGGCCACGCCAGCGACAGGTCGATGTCGTCGAACTGCTCGGTAGCATGCGTGGCGGCGTCCTCGTAATTGAGCACACCGTCCTGGATCCTGATCTCTGAGAACGAGACCTGATTGTCAGCGCCGGGCTTCATGGTGCGCGCAATCGTCCGGATGAACGGCGTCCAGTTACTCTCGCCGTCGGGCTTCAGGCTGACATTAATATGCGGCCGCAGCAGCGTCAGGTCGGCGATGTCGAACCGTTGCAGCAGCAGGGGCAGCAGCCGCAGATTGGCGGTGAGCACGTCGACACGGAGCGCAGCGTCGCTGGTACCGCCGCCCTTCAGGCCGACGTCATGGAAGGAAATGTAGCTCGCCGGCAGCAACGAGATGTCGATCGCGCCCGTGACACTGAGCTCGAGCCCGGTGACGTCGCGGATCTGCGCTTCCACCGCCTTGCGCAGCGCGTCGCGGTTGATGAGCCAGGAGGTCGCGATCAGGGCGATCAGCGCGACACCGAGCAGCGCCGCGATCGGCGCCCCGAGGCGCTTCATTCCTTGAGCCATGGTCAATGGCGTGTCCTGATCGGGTTGGTCGTTGGAGCCGGAAGGGCGGGCCGGGAAACCCGCGCGCCCTGCCCCAAGTCCTGTTATGTTAAGTGCCGCAACTTGATGGGTTTTCTTGTCGCTTTCAAGGCCGCAGGCCGGTTTGCCCACGGCGTGGGCAGCTTCTATCACTGCGCCGTGGGGCGGAGAACCCCGTATGATTGACGGCCTTGGACGATTTCGCCTAATAATCGCCGCCAATGAGGCGCGACGCCCGCAAGCCGAAGGTTCAGTCGAGGTTTTTGCATGAACAAGGTCTATCCCGACGCCAAATCGGCTCTCGAGGGCGTTCTGAAAGACGGCATGATGATCATGTCGGGCGGCTTCGGTCTCTGCGGCATTGCCGAGGTGCTGTCAGATGCGATCCGCGATTCCGGCGTTAAGGGCCTGACAGTGGTGTCCAACAATGCCGGCGTCGACGGCATCGGGCTCAGCCGTCTCCTGGAAACCCGGCAGATCAAGAAGATGATCTCGTCCTATGTCGGCGAGAACAAGCTGTTTGCGCAGCAATTCCTCGCCGGCGAGCTGGAACTCGAATTCAATCCGCAGGGAACGCTGGCCGAGCGCATCCGCGCCGGCGGCGCCGGAATCCCGGCCTTCTACACCAAGACCGGCGTCGGCACGCTGATCGCCGAAGGCAAGGAAGTGAAGGAGTTCGACGGCGAGAAGTATTTGATGGAGCGCGGCCTGTTCGCCGACCTCGCCATCGTGCACGCCTGGAAGGGCGACACCGCCGGCAACCTGATCTACCGCAAGACCGCGCGCAACTTTAACCCGATGATGGCGACCGCCGCGAAGGTCACCGTCGCCGAGGTCGAGCATCTGGTTCCGGCCGGTGAACTCAATCCCGACCACATCCACACGCCCGGCATTTTCGTGAAGCGCATCGTCGAGGTCGGCACGGCCCAGAAGCGCATCGAATTCCGCAACACCCGCCCGCGCACGGCAGCTTAAGCGCATGATCCGGAAAAGTGGGCACCGGTTTTCCGAACAGATCATGCGCAAAACATAAGACTTCAGGAGAACAAGATGGCCTGGACCCGTGAACAGATGGCTGCGCGCGCCGCGAAGGAACTGCGCGACGGCTATTACGTCAATCTCGGCATCGGCATCCCGACGCTGGTGTCGAACTACATCCCGGACGGAATCGACGTCAGCCTCCAGAGCGAGAACGGCATGCTCGGCATGGGACCGTTCCCCTATGAGGGCGAAGAGGACGCCGACCTCATCAATGCCGGCAAGCAGACCGTGAGCGAGCTGCCATCGACCAGCTATTTCTCCAGTGCAGACTCCTTCGGCATGATTCGCGGCGGCCATATGGATCTGTCGATCCTCGGCGCCATGCAGGTGGCCCAGAACGGTGATCTCGCCAACTGGATGATCCCAGGCAAGATGGTCAAGGGCATGGGCGGGGCGATGGACCTCGTCGCCGGCGTCAAGCGCGTCGTGGTGGTAATGGAGCATTCCGCCAAGGACGGCCCCAAGCTCCTGAAGAAGTGCAACCTGCCGCTGACCGGTGAGCGCGTGGTCGACATGATCGTCACCGATCTCGCCGTCTTCACCATCGACAAGCACGGCGACGGCGGCATGGCGCTGATCGAACTCGCCGACGGCGTCTCGCTGGATGAGGTCAAGGCCAAGACCGAGGCCGAATTCCGCGTCGCGCTGAAGAATACGTAAAATCGCGATCGAGATAATCGCGAAATGGCCGGGCTTCGTCCCGGCCATTTTCGTTGGTGTGCCGAGCATGTTCGACAGCTTGGAGGTGGAAGTCCTTTACCCAGCCTGATGGCGGCGAAGGGTTAGCGAAGCGCAAGGGCGTCATCGCGAGA
>NZ_JADPKQ010000187.1:0-9444 GCF_023074015.1 Bradyrhizobium sp. 142 | reverse complement strand
GAGCAGATCCTGGCATGGCTGGCACCGTCATGTGTCCTTGGTGATGCTCGCCTTCGCCATGATGGCCGCGATCCAACATCGCGCTAATCCGCCACCGCCCAAAAAAACGAAACGTCGCCCCCCGGCAAAAGCCAAAGCATAACCACGCCGCCACTGATCCGTTGGTCAATCCAGGAAATCCGCCGCATTGCCATCAGACTTGCTCGAAAGCGTATTCAACCCGCACGCATCATCGCATGGTCTTTCTGGCGCAGAGCTCATCAGGCTGCCGCTCAACGCGCTCATGTCAAATCAAAAAGACAACTGTAATGCTAAGACCGACGTTCACTGGATTGCCTCCCGGAGAAGTTAAGTTGAATTAGCCGCGAACCCATAAATCTGCCGGGCTTCCGACATCCGAGCAGACGTGAAACGGAGATCGGTGTAGGACTGGGCTAATACTTCCTGACGACGGGTTTTGTCGTCGGAGGCGGAGCGGGTGCGGGCGGCGAGATGGCGAAGGTGACCCAGGCATTCCAGCCACTGGGACGATTCTCTGCGGCAAACTCTCCGTAAGCCTTTAAATTGAGATAGCCCTGCATGTCGCCGACCGGAAAAAGGAACCCGATCTGCGGACCGACGCCGACCACCTGGGACTGGAAGCAGCCGACGCGGTCGCCTGAACCGCTGTCGCAGCCAAGCCCCTTGTAGACATAGCCCACGAGGCCAACCATGACCTGCTTCGACAGGAATTGCGATGCGCCCCAGTCGAAGTGCATGTCGACGCCGTTCTGATATTGCGTTGCGGTATTCTTGAAATTGTAGGTGAAGCCGAGCACGCCGGAGAATTCGTGGCCGGTCTGCGGATTGAAATAGGTGTAGCCGCCGCCGGCATCGATCGCGCCGTGTCCGATACCCAGATTCGACAGGCGGTCGGATTGGTACGCTCCAACAGGTATGTCCCCGGTAATGTAGGTCATGTAGTTGTGGACGCCGGCATTCCAACGCAAGGCGAATTGCGGCACCAGATCCCCAAAGCCCCATGTCGTGTCGCTGATAGTGTCGGACCGCGCGAAGGGAACGTTGCCGAACGGCGTCGCGAGCACGCCGGACAAGGTCCCCGCCAGGCTGGTGCCGACGACGCCATAGGCTGCCACGAGGGACACCGACGCCTGGCCGCCGAGCACCGGCGTTTCAAATACATAGGTCGGGATCACAAAGCCAAGGTTGCCGGTGGCGTTGACACTCAAATTCAGATTTGCGTTTACGGTAAGGTTGGCCGGAACCCTGCCGAGGGTGATTTCACGCGCACGCGCGACGTCGGCGCCGGCGGATACGGAGGTGTGGTAGTAGACCGTCGCCAGCGACCATCCCGGTTGCTGCGGCGTGGCTGCGAGGCTGCCGAAGAATCCCGGTACCCAGAAGCTGACGCCGCCCTCGTCGGCGTAGGCTGCACCGGACAAGGACACCAGCAAAGCTACGCCGATGCCGCAGCGCGTGAACCATCGGCCGGGATTTTGTTCGGATGCTCGGTACGTCATCTGCCTGCCCCGTGACTGGAGATTAGTCGCCAAATCTAGAATAGCATCGATCGAACGACTCGCCCTCAGCCCTCACCATGCAAGAACGGCTTGAATCGGGAATCTGCCGTGACTGTTACGATAAAGCCACTAACTGTCGCGGACTATTCACGTTACAGGGCATTGCGGGAGACCTCGCACGGGCTCAGGCCACAAAGTGAGGACTGTCGAGCCTGGTCGATCCGCTGACCACTGGGGGTCTGTCCGGAGATGTGCGGTGCAACGTATGCGAAGGGCTTTCGCCGAATGTCTTGCGGTACTCGACTGAAAAGCGGCCAAGCTCCACGAAACCGAAGCACGTCGCAATTTCGGTGACGGTTGCTGACTTGCAATCCGCTGACAAAAGGGCGCTTCTCGCGTGGGACAGCCGCAACATCCGCAGTTGCCGGCACGGTGGAGCCCCGTGGGATCTATGAAACGCCTTTCGAAGCGCTCGCTCGCTGACCGCAAGGGCACGACACAGGGCCGAGATATGAAGCGGCGCATCCAGATCAGCCAGCACCAGCGCCTCGGCCTGCTCGATAAGATCGCAGCAGGGCATGTCCGGTTGCTTGGCAGGCCTTTCCGGCAAGGCCGCGATCCATCGATGGATTGTCATCGAAAGCCCCCATCTCACGCACGACAAAACTGGCTCGTCTGGAGGCAGCACAGCACACGGCGCTACGGGTTGATATTGCCCTTTGGGGCAGGCGGGGTTGCGCGACTGCGTGCGTTAGCCACGCACAAGGCGGCTCGTCGATATCTGGCCTTGAATCGTGGCGCCGGGCCAGGGCGTCGTCGTCAACAATCCTGCGCGCTCCGCGATGGAGACCGCTTCCGCAAAGGAGTGAACCTGCAGCTTCTCCATCACTATGTGCCGGTGAGCCTTGACCGTGCGTTCCGACGTACCAAGCAGATGCGCGATCTGCTTATTCAATTTTCCCCGGATCATCAGGGAGAAAACCTGGCTTTCCCGAGGAGTCAGCGTCGTGATAAGCGATCTAAAGGAGTTGAGCTGATCCCGGCTCTCGCGCATCCCGGCGTAACGCCCCAGCGCCCGTTCGATCGCTTCCAGCAGCGTTTTCCTGGATACGGGTTTGGCGAGAAAATCTTCCGCACCGGCTTTGATGGCGCGCACGCTCGTGGGAATATCGCCATAGCCGGTCATGAAGATAATCGGCCAGTCATGGGACAATCTTGCAAGCTCCTCCTGCAACTGCAGTCCGCCGAAGGATGGCATCTGGAGGTCGAGCAGTACGCAGCCCGGTCTGGCATCTGCGATGATTCGCAGGAACAGAGGCGCGGATTCATAGTCCGCAACCTCATAGCCCGCGATTTTCAAGAGGCGCGAAATCGCGCTGCGGAACGATGCGTCGTCGTCCACGATATGAATTACAGGGGCGCCGGTCATTTCGTCTCTCGCCTGCGTCAGGGGCCGCCGGCCAATCGAAAAGCTCTCAGTAAAAATGCTTCGTAGCTGGGGTGCGTCTAACAGCATTCGCTGTAGACGTACTCCGCAGACACCGCAAAATTTTCGGTGGGCGAGCTTAGCTTCGGCGGGCCGCAGCGGTCAACGTGGCACTTTGCCGGCGGCATCAAATATGCATTTTGTGCCAACGCAACCGTGCGATGACACCTTTCGCTGCAGGTCGGGGCTGGCTAGAGATAAGCGGCATGGGTGCTGACCCAGACAAGAATCGACGCGAGAGGCCCGATAACGCCCGGATTTGCGGCAAATTGCCGTGGCTGTCGGAATTGAGATCACCGCCGGAAAGACTGTCGCACCACCGATTGCGTTGGTGCGCGCGATCATTCCAGACGTGGCAACGTGCCCCTGACCGAACTCGCCTGTAATGCGCGATCGCTCATGGTCAATGCTGCGCATCAGAGCCATAACGAAACAATAAGCGCGGCAGGGATCCATCATTCGCCGACGCGGGACGTCCATTTCCGAGACGCTTGTCTGCGAGCTATGCAAAATCGGCGCGGCGACGGTCGCTTCTTTTCTTTTGCGCTCCCGATATTTTTCCGCCTGTTGGTTTTTGCATAGGCGTTGCCGCGAAGCCTTTTCATAGTCGCCGATGAGCGTGACCTGCCGAGTAGCTAGTTCGAGAAATGGTCACCCGAATTTCCAGCAGGAGAGGCAGACATGAAGTATGCGAAATTAGTTCAGATCACAGGACTGTTCGTCGTAACGGTGATGCTAGGCGGGGGCGCTGCTTTTGCTCAGACGACTGGGGTGGCGTCATCATCCCTAAAGACGATCGGAACGCCTTCCGCAGGCGCCAAGCCTGAGATCGTGCCTTCGCTGTTCGTGCTCAACTCCCGCGGCGTGACGCTGCAGGGCGATACGCTTACCCTCACCGGCGTGACGCCGAGCTCGATCATATTCGCCGATCGCCCGGTGCGGGCCGCGGGCCACCAGCCTACGGCCGACGTCATCGCGGAGTGGGGATCCGGCGACGACAGCTTTGCCAAGAATCCGCCGAACGCCACCGTGTCCGTTCTCGGCAAGGACGGCGCGGTGAAGGACGCCGTTGTGGTGCTGAATAATCCAAAGCTCGAGGGCGACAAGCTGACCTTCAATGTGCAGATTCTCGAAGGCGATCTTGCGGGCGCGGATGGAGCGACCGCAGTCTTTATCGACATCATCGGCCGGCCCTTTACGCCGATGTCATTCGCTGGCGTCGCACGCCGTTCGGCATTCCGCGGCGTCATGTACGCCGGCGCTGCGGGCGCGGCGGCATATGGAGCGGCTGCATACGCGGCGCCTTATTACGGGCGTCCGGCCTGCGGCTACTATCCCTATCCGCCTTGCTACTGAGATCCGCGACGCTGGCGCGGGTTGCGAACGGCTGGTCGATGAACACCGATACCATGGGCGTTTACGGCAACTACTACCTCAAGCGGGCAATCGTGGCTCAGATAGGACTCGGGGCGAATCTGCCTGAAGACGCCGTTTATCCCTTCAACCTCGGCGACGAATCCGGCAGACAACTGGATGGAGCCAACAAGTTCACCATCACGTTCGCAAAGGACGCGGCCCCGCCGGTCAACGCCTTCTGGTCCACCCTGTACGATCCGGATGGCTTCCAGGTCGGCAACGTGCTGAACCGCTTTGCGGTGAGCAGCTGGATGCCATTCAAGTACAACGGCGACGGCTCGCTTGATCTCTATTTCCAGAACGAAAGCCCCGGCAAGGACAAGGAAGCCAACTGGCTTCCCGCGCCAAAGGGAGGCTTCAACCTGACCATGCGCCTCTACAGTCCTCGGTCGGATGCGTTGACCGGAAAATGGAATCCACCGCCGATCGTGAAGACGCCGCGCCGGTAACGGTCGGCTTGTCGGCACAGTGAAGTTCACGGAAAGCGCCGGTGCTTCGAGAAGCGCCGGCGCTTCGAGACGCGAGCAATGATCTCAACCGGTTGGTTCGACCGGCCGAAGCTCATGCCGGAGGATACAAAGAAGCTACGAATGCGCGGTTCTACAGGCATGCCAGGAGGGACAGGACCATGAAAATCACTCACATGATCATTGCCGCAAGAGGAACAAAGCCCGCGTTCGAGCTCATTGAAGACGAAACCCTCCATGTTGAGAAGAAGCGTGGCCTCGCGCAGATTATGCAGGAGGAACTCGAAGCCACTTTTGACCGCCTGCTTCGAGACTTCATGCAGCGAAGCCCCAGGCAGTGCCAGATAAGGGACCGAGACGAGCAGATCAGGCGATAAGAACGGTTCGGTCGAAACTTGATTTTCAGAACTGGCCGGGTTGAGCCGGCGAACCGGGCCAATCTGATCGCAGGTTGTTCGGGTTATTCCGATCGAACAAGTCTTGCCTCAAAACAAAGCCGCGCCTGGGAGTTTCCATTGATGATGGGATTCTCCGAACATCCGGGGTCCGCATAATTTTCGTATGAGCGGACTTCGCGATAACAATCGTCGGGAATGCCAAGTAACAAGATACGGCTAGTAGCATTATTCCCTTCTTCATCGGGAAGCTCCTCAAGGACATCGTGCCATTTCAGGTGATCCGATAGTTGGGGGCGCGGGTTTGTGGCTAGGGGACGCGCCCGACTACCAGGCGCATCCCAAGCGAAGTCTCAAAGGTGCGTAGCGGAAACCACCGCCGGTGAGCTGGCTCGGCCCTGCAACAAATCAGTAGCACGGTCGATAAGGATAGTATCCGCAACGATAAGCTCCGTAGGCTCCGGCGGCTCCCACTGCAGCCGCTCCGACACCCACCGCCACCCCGCGGCGCACGGCGGCTCCACGGTAGACGCCACCGCGATAGACACCGCCGTGGTAACCGCCGACGCGACCAACTCCAACGCCTCGTCGATATGCGAAGGCGTCGGTTGAGATCGTCGCGACACACACGATGCCGACGATAGCGGATGCGGCGAGCGAGACAATGATTCGGCTCGACATGACTAATCCTTTCTCGGGCTAGTAACCACGTTGAACCTAGGGAAAGCCTGGCGGGCCGACTATGCAAAATCGATCATGGGCGGCCGATTCGTCGTCGGACTGACGTCCGGTTTCGTCCTAAACGGCGGCCAAGTGAGCGGAGGCTGGCGAGGGGGCCGGGCCGAGACGTCTCCGGGAACACCTCGCGCATTTCGGCTTCCGTGCGGTAACAGCCGGCGACAGCGCCGCCTCGGCTGCCGGCCTACGCTCCTCGACTCCGACGCAGGGAAAAATCGGCGCTAGGTTGGATTTTGCATAGCGGTGTGCGGGCCACTGCGGGAGTGTAAGCAAGCGGGTCGCCAGAATCGATCGGCGCGCGCCAGGGCAAGGAAATGCACTCAGTCGCAGCGTCCATCACCGCAGACCGCCACCATTCACTTGCCGCCGGCGGGCTTTCCTTCATTCGCACGGCCAATCACATGCGAACCATTGCCATCGTCGAAGATGACCCAGGCATGCTGAAAAGCCTCACGCGGTTGTTGGCGACGCACGGATTCCACGTCCTGACGTTCACCTCCGCGGAATCCTTTCTTGCGAAAGCCGCTGGATGTCGGGCGGAGTGCCTTCTCGTCGACATTCATCTCGGGGGCATCTCGGGCATCGAGATGAAGCGGCGGCTGACGTCGTCCGGCAGCGACTTTCCGGTCATCTTCATGACGGCAATCGACAGCAAGACCAGCCGCCGGGAAGCTTTCGAAGCGGGGTGCGTCGCCTACCTGAGGAAACCATTCATGTCGAAACTCCTCATCGACGCAATCGAGAGCCTTCCCTGACCTAAACTACAGATATTGGCGCGACGGGACCAAAACAATCCTATTTCGTCGCGCCACCACAAATTGACCCGGATCAAATGATAATCCCCTGCGGGTCCTAAATTCGGATAACGTCGAGTATCCGACAGTGCCAAGACGCCGCCCACGTGCTGCTGAACGTCCCTCCCTCGTTGACGGCTGCGAGAAAGCATGAGAGTTCGGGTACTCCTCAGTGCGGCTATTCTGCTCCTCGCCATGACCGGAGTGGCGTGGTCCGAGCCCAAGCGCGTCCTGCTCCTGTATTCCTTTGGCTCGGAATTTTCGCCCTGGAACGAGCACGCAAGGATTCTCCGCGAAGAACTCCGTCGGCAATCAAGGGAGCCTGTCGACTTCTTCGAAGCCTCGCTCGCGACGGCGCGTTACGGCGGTGATGACGAGGGGCCGTTTGTTGACTATTTGCGGGCTCTCTTTGCCAAGCGCCGGCTCGATCTGGTAATCACCATCGGTGCTCCGGCGGTAGACTTTTTCCAGCGCTACAGACAGCAGCTCTTTCCTGCCAGTCCCGCCTTGTACACGGGCCTGGACCAGCAACGAATTCCGCCGCTGACCGCGAAC
Source organism: Bradyrhizobium sp. 142 (assembly GCF_023074015.1). Classification (NCBI taxonomy): domain Bacteria; kingdom Pseudomonadati; phylum Pseudomonadota; class Alphaproteobacteria; order Hyphomicrobiales; family Nitrobacteraceae; genus Bradyrhizobium; species Bradyrhizobium sp. 142. Next base: position 2,073 of record NZ_JADPKQ010000187.1, on the reverse strand, counting down.
GAAGCCGTGGTCGCCGTCGCGAATGACCCGGCCGGGGCAGTCGCGCACATCCTGCGGGTCCTCCCGCAGACGACCACCATAGCCGTTGTGGTCGGCAACTCGCCGACTGAGAAGTACTGGCTGGAGCGCATGCGCGCCGAGTTCCAGCCGCTGGAAGGACACGTGACCTTCATGTGGTTCAACGAATTGTCCTTCGAGGAGATGCTGAAGCGCGCCTCCCGGCTTCCACCCCACTCCGCCATCTTTTTTGCACTGCTGGTGGTCGATGCAGCAGGGGCGACGCACGAAGAGGAGAAGGCATTCTCCGCGCTGCACACGGTGGCCAATGCGCCCATGTTTGCAGCCTTCGATGTGTTTTTCGGGCAGGGAATCGTTGGCGGACCGCTGACAATTATCGGAGATCTAAGCCGACAATCCGCCAGCGCCGCCGTCCGCATTCTGAACGGAGAGACGCCCGGCATAATCAATGCCTCTGCAACCGGACCGGCACCGCCCAGATACGATTGGAGGGAATTGGAGCGGTGGAATGTCAGCGAAAATCGGTTGCTGCCCGGGAGCACGATCTATTACCGCACTCCGAGCCTTTGGCAACAATATCGCATTCCGGTCACAGCCGGCCTGGCCGCGCTGCTGCTTCAGACCGCGATCATCTTCTGGCTAGTTGTCGAGCACCGGCGTGGGAATCGCGCTGAAACCGAAGCCGACACCCGCCGCCGCGAAGTTTCTCGCCTCAACCGGGTGACGACCGCCAGCGTGCTGTCGTCGTCGATCGCTCACGAACTAACTCAGCCCTTGGGAGCAATTCTGAGCAACACGGAAGCAGCGCAGATGCTACTCAAGGCCGCCCCTCCGGACCTCGTCCAGATCGACGAGATCCTTCTCGATATCATCCGGGACGAGCAGCGTGCGGGCGAGATCATCCTGGGGCTGGGAAAGCTTCTGAACAACCGAAGAGAGGGCGATCTGGAAGCGTTGGATATCAATGAATCGGTTCCGGATCTGATCAAGATTATCACGCCCGAGGTCGTCAAGCGCGAGATCACGTTGCAGACCGTGCTCACGCCGGAGAGGCTGCCTGTGCTCGCCGACCCGATCCACATGCATCAAGTGATCATCAACCTTGTCATGAACGGGATGGACGCCATGCAGGACGAGCCGCGACCGCGCAATTTGACCATCAGTACTCTTCGCAAAGCCAATTTCGCCGAGGTAAGAGTGTCGGATTCCGGGACGGGCATCGCCAACCTGACGACCATCTTCGATGCGTTCGTTACCACGAAGCCACAAGGGACAGGATTGGGGTTGCCGATCGCACGCACCATCATCGAAAGCTACGGAGGTGTTATTTGGGCCGAGAATCGCCAACGAGGCGCGGTGTTGTGCTTCACGGTGCCGTTAGCCTAGAAATCGGTCATCCGCTGGATTGAGTACGGTGAATCGTTTTGTCCGTCATTCGTTCCGGCTGCTAACACATGACTGGGATTCGCAATCGTGAGAACTCAAGGTTTGGAGTGAAAAGCGTCCACCCAGCTCTTCCTTTCCGTTCGTGCGCGTTCGGCAAGTGCCGGACCGGGCTCTCGTGAACCGAGCCGCGCAGCGTCTCGGCCGTCCGGCTTCGATCCCTCGCGCAGAATAATGTGTCGCTCGCCGGAGGCACTCGCTCGCGGGCCCCGCCGTCATTGCATGCCGGCGTCGCTATCACTGTCCCGCGCTCGGGTGCCTTCTTAACCGGTCTCGCAACTGTACTCGGTCCCGGGTCCCGCCGCTGCGCGTCGGCGCTATGCTGACCCTCCTGCGGGTGCCTCTTTCTCTGCCGGGCACGGCTAGTCTGTCCGTAGCGGGTGAAGATGTCGTACTTTTGTAGCTCGTGATCTGTCGCCTTCGTTGTGGAGGTGGAGCGGAGCCGGAAGGCGTGGACGGTTCCGCCGAGATGGTCATGCCACGGATACTGCCGCCGGGTTAGCCCTCCTTGTCGGTTTCTTTGTTCGACTTGAAGCCCGTTTCTCCGCCCCGACCCGCGCTATCTCGACGGCGGCGCGCGCAGGAGCGGTCAAGGACGCGCGCTTGCGCGCC
>NZ_JADPKQ010000169.1:0-9513 GCF_023074015.1 Bradyrhizobium sp. 142 | reverse complement strand
AACTCGCTTTCCACGGCATCCACACCTCCCGCAGAACAAAAGCGGAAAGTGTAACCCATGTGCCCGGTACGTTTTGTCACCTATGTCTCGGGCCGCTCACCCCCGACATAGCCATGTTCGGAAACAGGGCCGGATTGCCGCACAACGCGGCGAGGCGGCCCTTGATGTCGATCCGAACGCTCCGGTCATCTTCGGCGTTGGCTTTGGTTCCAGCACCGCCCGGCCGGCTCGGGCTGGCGTGCACGATAATCGCCGTCACCAACTCGCGGATAGTCGCAAACTCGGTCGGCGTGCCGCGCTTGAACTCGTCGGCTAGTTCCACAACAGCGCGCTTGTAACGATCGAGCGCCTTGGGGTGCAGGGCGATGACGTTGTCGCTTTCCTTGGCGGCATCGAGCCTGGCGGTGACCTTGGCCTTCTCAGCCTCAAGCTCCTGCATCCGGGCGACGAACTGTTCTGGCGGCATGCCCGTGATCACGATGGAGTCAACGATACGCTTCATCTCGCGCCCGATCTCGCCGAGCCGCCGTTCCAACCGCGCCCATTCAGTAGTCGCCTCTTTCTTGAGCCGCTTGCGCTCGGCGTTATAGGCGTCGACAAATTCGGTGATCACCTCGGGATGCATGAGGTGCTGGCGGAGCCCCTTGACGGCGAGCGCCTCGATGTCGTCGAGATAAACGCGGCGGCCATTTCCGCACGATCCGCTTTCCCTATGGGTTGAGCACTGCAAGCGGAGACCTTTCGCGTCGCTGCCGATTGACGCCATGCCGCCGCCGCACGAACCGCACCTGATCAAACCAGAAAAGACCCGCTTCGGCGCGCGGGCCTTTTGCGCGGTCGCCGGCGTGGCGTCACGGCGGCGCTCGGCCTTGACAGCTTGCGCACCCCTGAATGTCGCATCATCAACGATGCGCAGATGCGGCGCCTCGACGATCTTGTATTGATCCTTTGGATTCGGGCGCGAGAGACGCTTGCGTGTCACCGGGTCCTTGATCATGCGGACTTTGTTCCAGATGATCCGGCCGGCATACAAATCGTTCATGATCAGCCCGCCGCCGCGCGACACGTTGCCGTTAATCGTTGATGCGTTCCATTGGCGCCCACGCGGCGGCCGCACACCGCGCTTGTTGAGATCGTTCGCGATCATGCGCGGCGTCTTGCCCGAGATGTAATCGGCGAAAATCTGGCAAACGATCTCGGCCTCGGCCTCGACGATCTCCAACTCGCCCGGCTTGCCCCGCACCGCGCGATAGCCATAGGCTCGGCCGCCGGCGTGCCGGCCATCGCGGATCACCCCCTCAAGTCCGCGCCGCGTGTGGATCACGAGATTTTCGATGAACATCTCGCTCATCAGCGCACGCAACGCGCCGTCGAGCTTGCCGACCTTGCCGGACACGGTGTGCAGTGACACGCCAAGGTGATCGAGATGCTTGCGGGCAGTGTGATAGTCGGCCTGATCGCGAAAAACGCGATCCAAATCTTCGGCGACAATCACGTCGAATAGTCGTGCCTCGGCGGCGCGCATCAGGGCTTGGAAGCCGGGACGGTTGATCGCGCCGGTCCCTGAGATGGCCCTATCCTCAAACGTCGAGATCACCGCCATGCCCTCGCGACTGCAAAGGTCGCGGCACGATGCAACTTGATCGTCGATCGACTTGTCGCTTTGCAGGTCGGAGGAGAAGCGGGCGTAAATGGCGGCGCGGATCATCGTCTTCGCTCGTCACAGGTTGGATGCTTGGCGGGTCACGATCTCGACCTGATGATCCTCTCGTGCCAGCCGTTTGGCAAGCTCCCGCACATAGCGGAGAACAGCCTCGTCTGGCCGATCCAGCGGTATCATAGGAGTCATGCTGCCGTCAGACGCAATCGCGGCCGGCGCCCGCAACGGGCGATCCAGCGTCAATGACGGATCAGGTTGATGATTGCGCTCCACCAGGAAGCATCAAGCAAAACGCACTGCTTCGCACCATCTACTTATGAACCAGAACATGCTGCTCGCCGCTGCTGCCTGTTCAAAACACACCTTTCGGGCCGACGCGATGATCCCGCCGTTCAGCCGAAGATGACTTATGAACAAGCACGTCGCCTCATGACGACGTGCTTGTTCATAACTCACTTCTCAAATCGCGAATTAGGTCTAGTTAGGATGCGTCCTGACGTAACAGGGCGCACGTCCATATGAATTGGCGTGCTTACTCTAGAAACAGGAGCACGACCATGTCAGTTCGCAAGCTGTTGTTATTTCCTGAACTGCACGACCACGGCGTTCCCTTCGGTCGCCGGTACATCGATCGTCTCGGAGCTGAGGGAAACTTTCCGAGACGCGTTCCGATCGGCGCCAAGCGAGTGGGTTGGATTGCCACCGAGATTGAGGGTTGGGTCAGTGCCGCGATTGCACTGCGCTCGCGCAACGTTGCGGCGCAGGCCCTAGCTGAGCGCGTCGACTAGTCGCGGAAAAGGCGGCCCGCCACAGGCCGCCTAATCATCACCACGGATCAGGAATATTCAGATGTACGATGACGATAACCGCGCGGACAGCGATACGCAAGTCGATACCAACGACCCGTCTCTCGCCTTCGCGATCGAATTCGGTTTCAATCCGCGCAAGCCGCTCAAGAAGAGCGACCGCCACATCGCTGCCGGTCTGCGTGTGTTGGCGCGATTGCGCGCGAACGGTCACAAGCTGATCAACAGCCCGAATGGCGCGTGGCTCTTTGGCGATGGCGGTTGGCGCCAGCTCGACAAGAACTGGCTCGCCATGCAGATCGAGCTCACTTGCGTCACTCTTGGCTTCAACAGCAACACCAAGCTGATCACCGAGACCCGCTGTTGGCTCTTGCGTCAGCCGGAGCTGTGGCGGGATGGCGGGCCGCAGCAGCAGTCGGAGGCGCGGCCATGAACATGCTCGCCCAAATCCTGAAGCAGCAGCGTCAGGCGGCCGTGTCGCCAGTGCCAAGGTGCACATCAGCTTCTTCAAGGACCCTTGCAGCCAATACCTGCACCACCGACAACCTGACCTTGATGGAATTGCGCGAGCGTGTCTTGAACGCTGCCGCGCGAGAGAAGGGCAAGCTGCCGTTGTTGAAGCTGGCGGTGTTCGGCACGAAGCGTAGCGCCAATGGCAGTCTGCGCCATGACGCCAACCTGACGCACATCACCGGCATCGAGTTGGAACATGACGACCAGAACATCGCCTTTGATGACGCCTTGAAGGCGGTTAGCGAACTGGGCATCTCCGCGCTCGTCTACACGTCGCCTTCGCACAGCCCTGGCGCAGAGCGCTGGCGCATCCTCGCTCCGACCTCGCAGCCGCTCCCGCCTGAGACGCGCGTCAAGCTGGTGGCTCGGCTCAATGGCGCCATGAAAACCAAGCGCGGCGCCCAGAAGATTGCTGCCAGCGAGAGCTTCGCGCTCAGTCAGCCTTACTATTACGGCTGGGTGATGAACAGGCCCAGCCTCGACCATCGTGCCGAGGTGATCATCGGCGACTTCATCGACCTGCGCGACGACCTTGCTCAATTCGAGGTCGTCGGGGCGAAGACAGCTGACCAAACATCTGCCGAAGAGAATGATCCGTTTTTCGAATACTCCGACCGTCACGGGCGGAAGCGCGGTAAAAGTGACGAAGAGTTGCTTGCGCTGCTGAAGCAGAGCCGCGCCACGCCCGGCAAGGGCTGGCGCGAGCCCATGTTGTTGTTCATTGGCAGCACCATCGGCAAAGGTTGGTCCGACCTCCAGATCAAGTTGGCGTGTGCGCCATACAGTGATGGCGGCATCGATGATCCCGACATTCAGGAGTTGATCGATTACACGCGCAAGAAGTTCGGAAAGCCAGAGCCGGATGAAGCCGAGGGCGGCGACGCAACCAACGCTGGTCCGAAGGCTGCGGTTGATCCGGTCGATCTGTGGGGCAAGTTCGAGCCGCCCTCGTTGCTGCGCGGGTTGCTGCCGGATGTCATCGAACGCTTTGCGCACGACCAAGGAATGGACATGGGTGCCGATATGTCGGCTATCGCCGTGTCGGCGCTGGCCGTCTGCGCGGGAGCCATTCCCGACAGCGTTCGTCTTCAGGTCAAGCGCCACAACACCGGTTGGTTTGAAGCTGTTCGGCTGTGGGTAGCGCTCGTCGGCCCGCCCAGCTCGAAGAAGAGCCCGATCATGACCGCAGCAGCCCGCCCGCTGCGCAAGATCGACGCCGATCAGGCGCGCGACTATGCCGACCAGCGCGCCGTCTATGACAAGCTGCCGAAGGAGGAAAAGCTCAAGACCAATCCGCCGAAGTAAGTACGCAGCATTCTTCAGGATACCACGATTGAGGCTGCGCAGGACAGCCCAGATGGCCTGCTTTGCTACCAGGACGAATTGTCTGGCTGGTTCGGTTCCATGGACAAATATTCCGCCGGTCGGGGCTCGGCCAAAGATCGTTCGTTCTGGCTGGAAGCATTTAACGGTAGCACCTATTCGGTGCAGCGGGTCGGACGTGGCCTGGTCTACATCGACAACCTGTCGATCTCACTCATCGGCGGCATCCAGCCGGAGCCCATCCGGCAGATTGCAGACGAAGCCGTGGACGACGGATTGTTGCAGCGCCTGTTGCCGATCATGGTGTCACCCGCCAAGGCTGGCCGGGATGAAGCTGCGTCTCCGGTCGTGGCGGAGTACACCGCTCTGATCCGCCATCTGCACTGCCTCGGCAACGCGACACTCCGCTTTGATGATGGCGCGCAGGCTTATCGACAGGAGTTGGAACTCAAGCACCTGAACTTGCAGTCTCTTGAGTTCGTCCACCGCAAACTTGCTGCGCATATCGGCAAGTACGACGGCATCTTTGCGCGGCTGTGCGTCATCTGGCACTGCACCGAGAATATGGTGGGCTTCGGCGATATTCCCGCCGTGATCAGCGAGGCAACGGCCCGGCGGGTTGGTGCCTTTCTGCGCGGTTTCCTGCTGCCGCACGCCATGGCGTTCTATACGACCGTGCTCGGGCTATCAAACGACCACGATTGCGTCACAGCAGTCGCGGGATACATCCTGTCTCACGGCCTGACGAAGATCACCAATCGCGACCTCAAGCGGGGTGACCGTGTCATGCGTCGCCTCTCGCCAGAGGCTGGACTGGCGGTGTTCGAGCAACTGGAGGCGTTTGGCTGGCTTGAGCGCACCCCCTCGCGATTGCGCGGCGCTCCCACGCATTGGTTGGTCAATCCGGCGGTGCATCAAAAATTTGCCGAGAGGGCGAAGGTCGAAGCCGCTCGTCGTGCAGAAGTTCGCCAGACGATTGCCGACGCTGTCGGCGGGGGAGTGGAGCCGTGAGCGGACGGGAGCCGCGCGCGGCTGGGCAATCGAGGGAGCGAAGTGTGTCGCGCCCGCGCGCGCACAAGGGACAATGGCGACAACTGTTCAGGCGGTGACGCGCCGACCGACCGCAACGCGGCCGAGTTGTCACCGGGCGTGAGACATAAATACAAAGTTCGACCCTTCTTATTTCTCTCGTCCATTCTCCCTTTTGCGCCGCGCGCGCAAAGGACATTGGAGACAGATCGTCGTGTCGAAAACTATTTGGTCGTCGCGCGCTCGGCCCGTCGTCACGGGCGATCATGACGATGAGTGCCGTCGTGCATCGATCCCAGTGTGTTGCATGTTACGGTGGCACAACACGATACAGAACACCGCAGGAGCCCGCGCGGCGGGCGCGGCGCAGCGGATCGAAAGCCGGTGACACCCCGGGGGTGGACTCGAAACGGGCCTGCAAAGCACCGAGAACCGCACCGGCTGGTCCTTATGCGATGGGATCAAATTCCTAGAAGGGGGTTGCCCATTTTGACGGCATTTAGCCCAGGAGGTCCACCGTGAAAACCAAGGCGAAGGCGCACCTTGCACCGATGGCCGCCGCCCAGCGCATGCGGGAACACCGCGCGCGCCAGGCGATCGGCGCTACGCGAATTGCCATTGATCTCGACGAGGACGACAAGGACTGGCTTCGCGGCCAGGGCACATTGACGGAATGGGATGAGCAAGATGGACGAGCGCTCGCGCAAGCTTTGAAGCTGGCACTGCAGAAACTGCATCGTAAGGTTACAGCGTAACAGAATCCGGCGATTTGCTATTGAGGAGATCGACTTCAAACCAGGTTGAGGGCAGACACATGGTCGTCCGGTTGACAGCGAGCGATCTGGACTATGGGCGTCGGATCGCCGCAACAAAGGCAAGGTGCCGGGTGGTTCGGCTTTCGCCCGAAATCGACGATCTAATTCCTATTGCTCGGCTGGAAAAGCGCATCCGCGAACTGCTGTGGCATCGCGACAGCCCCGATAACGTTTCGGCTGCGCGCATACTGGTTCGAGAACAGTCGCGGTTGCAGCTTGCCTACGAAAGGCGGCATGGCAAGCCAGCGGACACGAAGCACATGCCATGAACGGTCCAACTCCCGAAGAACGTCGCGCAGTGGAAGCCAAAGTGTCGCCCCAGCGGCGAGCCGAGATCGAAGGCCTCGTCAAATCGCTGGCCCCAGTGATCGGCGATTTCGTGCTGAAAGCAACCGCGCCGTTGAAAGAGCGGCTCAAGGAACTCGAGTCGCGCCCGACACTGCGTTACTTGGGCATTTGGGATGCATCGCGGACGTATCCGCCGGGGTCCTTCGTCACTCATGCGGGTTCGATTTGGCATACCGACGCGGAAAACACCGGTGTTCGGCCGGGTGAAGGCGGAAATTTTTGGCGACTGGCTGTGAAGCGTGGCTCAAAATGAAAGTATTGGACGAAGCAAACGCCGAGTTGTGCCGCCATCGCGATCTTGCGTTAACTGCCTATGCGCGCCGTCTGCTTGCTCGCGGTGCCGACATTGACGGGGAAGAGTTTCGTGCGGACTTGTCGAAATACGCCGGCGAGCTGGAGGTGTGGCGCAGCAAAGCTATGGATCGCTTGCGGCAATTTGTCGAGGCGATGACGGAGCGGCCGTCCGCGACGTTGCACTAACTGGCCGATGACGTTGCACTAACTGGCCGATCATGGCTCTAAGCACATCAAGGAGTTCGTCGCGCCATTAGTCTGCTGTTGTCTGGGATGTGGAGGCGCGTAAGGCGTTGGCGGCTGAGCCACCGGCGGCGCGCAGACTGGCGCAAGGCCGAGGTCGAGGCCGAGCGCTTTCGGGCGCAATGTCCAGGTGCTGATGATCTTCCGGCGTCCACCTTCTCACCAGTGGTTAGCGTGACTGTTCCATCGCGCCAGCGGCCCCCAGCCTGTTGCACGCCTATGCCTGCCTATACAATTCGCCGATTTGCGCCCAACAAGCGAGGTGGGCTGCTGGTCGCCGATCGGCCAGAATGAAAGTGCTGCTGCTGGTCGCGGAGCGAAGCGCGCCGGTGATGTTCGCCCGGATCGGGGTCGTGCGCCTGTGAGGGAAAGCGCCCTGGAGCGCAGGGGGGCTTCAGGAGCGCCCCAGGGCCGCCCACTCCATGCCGGCGACGGCGTAAAGGCCGGCATGATCGCCTACGGCGTTGCCCAAGGCACCGCCTATTGAAATGCCCCTGCCTTAATCGTCATGATGATGATGGTGGTGGTGATGCTCATGCGGGCTGCCCCCGCCAGACCGCGCAATCGCGTTAGACGTCAGCGATGTCGACAGCAGCAGCGTCATCGCTGGAGGCGTCACGGCGGCAAACCTACCGCAGGTCTTTAAGAACTCCCGGCGGTCCTCGTCTTCTGTGGCGCTTGGCATGCTTCACCTCCGGTCGGTGGCGTGCGGATATTAAACCAAACGGAATTTAAATAAATCAAAATAAATTAAGTTCCTTTTATTATTTAAAAGGCCGCGAGCAGCCTCAGGCAGGTGGGTGTGTCCGCTACCGGACAGACCGGCCGTTGGTTGCATGTTAGAAATTTACAATTTGAAGCCAACGGTTTGGAAAATGTTTGACGCCGCCCGATGTCAAGAACTCGCGATTGAATCCAAGGCCCTTGCTAAATCATCCGATATTTCCGCCGAACGAGCAATTTTGTTGAAGAACGTCGCAAGGACCCTCACCGGATTAGTTAATCAATTGGACCGGCTTGCCTCTCTGACGAGAGACGAAGCGCGTCACGCACGAGCGGCCGATGATCGCCCTGGGGCCGAGCCGGAAGACGGCCAACGTCTTTAGGATCGTGAGATGAGGTCGCCGGGGGCCGTTTTGCGCATCAGGGTTGAAGCGCCCGCGTCAGATCGGAACACAATAAGGAGGAGAGGCGGCAATATTATTACCGATTGGAACCTTGGAGAACCCGAAAAGATTTCCGGTCACAGCGAGTCATGAAGGAGGATTTCATGAAGCGCCATCGGTTCAAACAGGACAAGACGCTAGGCGAGCGGCTTATCAAGGAAGCGCGGTTAGCGAGGGAAAAGGCAGATCAATTCCCGCCAGACGACGCGGAGCGTGAAGCGTTTTTGAAGAAGGCCCACGAACTCGATGCCGCCGCCAACATTGATGGATGGCTCAACTCGCGCGGATTGCAGCCACCGAAGTAAGGCGTGTCGTTCAGGCTGATTTGGCAAGCTAGAGGGAGGTGCATTTGGCAGCCGACCGGGTTTTGAAAATTGCCGATTGCAGGACCAGGCGTCGTTTTCGGCGGGGGTTCTAGTCTCTATGTTGTATTTCAATCTGTAAGAGAGGCCGCCTCAATGGGCGGATTCTCTTCTGTGCCCGGTGTTAGACTGCCTATGGTTGGGATGGTCGCGGCGCTGGAGCGCCGACGCCTAAAAAGCAAGGCCCCCGGCTTGCGTTTTGAATGTTGCCTGCTGGCGCGAAGTGGTCCAATCGGCCGTTGAGGTCCGCTGTTAGTTGCAGATCGGACCTGCCGCTCTGCTCATAGCTCGCGCGCCATCGCCGGGTGAGTGCGGTTCTTCACTTTGACCCAAAACTTGCTCCGTCCGGATTGATAAGGCCGGTCGCGCCGCTTGGACACTAGCCCTTCTAGCCCCAGTTTGCAGTCAGCTCGAAACAGATCAGGCCAAGCTCGCCACGCTCGAAGGGATTGACGAAACACGCCCTCAGGACGCCGTGCCAGTAGGCGCTCCAAGTTCACCTTCCGCATCGACAGAGCCGGCTCCGGAAATCTGCACAGGACGTTAAGTGGAGTTTCTGCCTGACGACGGGCACGATAGGCCCGCGAATCAGGAGAGACGATGAGCAGACGAGCACGCCGGAATCACTCACCGGCCTTCAAGGCGAAGGTGGCTCTGGCCGCCGTCAAAGGCGATCGGACGATAGCCCAACTGGCCGAGCATTTTGACGTTCACCCCAATCAGATTACGGCGTGGAAATCGCAGCTTGAGGGCAATGCTTCCGGGATTTTCGGACCAGGGGGCGGGCCGCCGGCCGCGCCCGCAGTCGATGTGAAGTCGCTGCATGCCAAGATCGGAGAGCTGACGCTGGAGAATGATTCCTAAGAAACGGCAGCAACTACTTTCGGCTCCAAGGGCTGGAGAACAAAGCCGAATGCCTTGGCACGCCGATGCAAATTGTTGACCACTCGCGTC
>NZ_JADPKQ010000065.1:0-9538 GCF_023074015.1 Bradyrhizobium sp. 142 | reverse complement strand
CGTTCTCGCCCTCGTCAGAAGTCTGTCGCGATGTCCATGTTGCGCAAGAGCGATCCTGCGTCCGCGATCGCGCAAAAATTTATGACGCAGTAAGACTAAAGCGATCCGATCGCCACCATCAGCTCAACTTCCGCAACACTCACGCCGAAGCCAAATCCCCATAGCACCCGATGCACAGTCGGTGCCCCACATCCCGCGATTTCGTGCCTTGGCGCTTTTCGGGCGCCGGCTGTCCGAGCGTGGGGATGGTCTCGGCATGCCGGCATCCGAAAACCTGCACAGAAGCTGAAATACCGGCCCATCGTTCCGATCCGGGCGAGGCGTTGGTCCACGAAATGCCGGCCAGACGAGAAGTTCGCCTACGCTCACCGGCGCGAGAAGACCCATCTCACGGCAGAGTTCGACGAAGCGCGCACGCCTTGCGCAGCGCCAAACCATTGTCTTTGCGGAAGTCCGCGGTCGTCTTGTGATCAGGTGCGAGCCTCGACATTGCGTCCGGATCTCAGCGCCTGGCCAGCCTCCTGTACGCCGCAATGGCTCGCTTGAGGTCGTCGTATTCCTCGCAGGGAATGAGGCAGAGGTTTTCCAGCGCCGCCAGAAGTTGCTGTGCCCTGGCCGGCTCCCCAAGCACCAGATAAGCTTCGCCGAGATGCTCATGCGCGCTGCGGTGGCGGGGATTTAGCATCAATGCCTGGTGATAATGGCCAATGGCCGGACCCATCTGATGCAGCCGCCGATAGGCATAGCCAATGTAGTTCTGGACATCGGCATTAGTCGGATCGCGCAGCGCGGCGAGCTCGAATGCTGCGACTGCAGCATGCCAATTCTCTACGCCCAGCGCCTTCTTGCCGGCCTTGAAATCGGGGTCGAGTTGCGCCCAGTCGGCATCTGATGCGGCCGATGCCATGGTCGTGCAGATCGGCCATGCTTCGGTCGTGATGGCCGACTCGTCTCGACGGTCGAGACCGCCGACCTGCAGTGTAATCCCGTTCCGCCAGCCCGGCGAGCTTATGGTGTAGACGGCTACGCCGGCCACCAGCGCGCCGAGCATCGTAGCCAACGCGACCGCGCGAGTCATCGCTGCCTTCTCGAATTGACGGCTGCCGGGTCAGACAGCCGAGGAGTTATTTTCGTACGCCACCGATCGTATCATCTCGGCGCGAGTATGCCTGGGCCTCGCGGATTTCCTGCCGCTCCGTATCAGCGTTCTTGGCCAGGTTCGCCAGCTTGCCGAAGTACTCGGATGCCTTCTGGCGGTTACCTGCGCTGTCCGCAGCGCGGGCGGCTCCCGAGAAGGCTCGGAAGCGGTTGGGGGTCTGCTGGAGCGCGGTCTCGAACTCGTTCAAGGCAGCTGCGGGCTGCCCTGTCTCAAGAAGCAGTTCCGCCAGCAGTTCTCGGAACGGATAGAGTCGATTCTCCATCGCCACATGCTTGAGGCTACCGTCTTCGCTGTCAGCCGCTGCTCGCATGAACCGCAGTGCCTGATCGCGATCGCCTTGTTTCAGTGCCACCCATGCGGAAATGGCAAGCATTTGCTCTTCCGTGCGGTCGGCCCAGTAGGACTGGTCGGCGCGCTGCAGCGTCGTGCGCAACGCCTTCATCGCTTCGATCTCTTCTTTAGCGCCCGCGAAATCGCCAGTGCGCGCCATGCCGAGACCTCGCGTGAAACGGATCAATGAATCCGCCATAGGATATTGGGTGGGAGTCATCGGCAACGCGGCAGCGCCGGCCCAATCCGCCCGTTCCAGGACGTAACGCGCTGGCATCGCGGCCTTGGCGGTGAAATTGACGAAGTTGATCGGACGATCGCCGCGGTCGGCGGTGGCAAGCGATTTCTTGATCATCGCATCGGCCTTGGCATCCTGCGCGAGCTGCAGATGGGCATATACCGTAAAATCCGACGCGTGATAGTAGTCGGGCTGGATCTCAAGCGACGACGCGTTCGAGGCGATGGATTCTTCCCAAAGTCCGACCATGGAGTAGATGTGCGACGGCATGTGCCGGGCGTGCGGCACGGCCGGCGCAATGCCAGCATAGCGCCGCGCCGACGCGATTCCCTTTTCGGCAAGTGGTGCAAAGTCGTAGGCGTGAATGAGGTAGTGCGTCACACCCGGATGCTGCGGGTTCTGCTCGAAAAGCTTTTCTAGAAGCGCCGCGGACTTGGTCTGATTGGCATAGGTGAGGTCGCTTTTCGGCGCCGAGGCTTGGAGCGTCAGCGCGTAAAAGGTCTGCACCTCGTAGTCATCCGGATAGCTTTGAGCCATCCGCTCCATCGCGGCATTGTAGGCTGCCAGTCGGACATTCACGGCGACCTTGTCATGGTCGCGGAAATAGGCGCTCAGCGCCTCGATCCAGTCGCGTTCGCGCTGCGTCTTCGGCCCTGTAGCCCGCGCTTTCTCAAGCGCGTCCCAAGCAGCCTGCGCGTCGGCCCGGCTCGGCGTGGCCGCAAGGGTGTTACCGAGGAAGTCCATCGCCACACCCCAATGCGCCATGGCGCAGGCGGGGTCCTGCTGTAGTATCCCTTCGAACGTCCGGCGAGCCTTTAGGAACCAGTATGAATGCAGCATTGCGACACCGCGATCGAACTCGGTCTGCACATTGGGGGCGCAAGAGGTAGGGAAGACCACCTTGCCGAGCTTTTCGTCTTGCTGGGCGATTGCGCCGCTTGCGAGCGCAGCGGTGATCAGACCAGCCGCAAATGAGATTCGCCGTGATTGCGTGTTCATTGTAAATGTCCTCTCTAGCCTTGCGCGAGCGATGGTACGTAAGCTTGATGCAGACAAACGCATCGGTCGGGCGCGCCATTTGCCTGATGTTCGCCTCGCGACGCGGGAGCGCAACGCTCACAGCCACCAAAAACATCAAGGGCGGGCGATGATCGTTTCACTGTGCGCTTTCGCACAGTGAAACACTAGCTAAATGAAAACATTGCGGGAGATCAAAAGGGTCAGGCGACGTGTCCATTTCGGGCAGCGGCATTCGCAGGTTCTAGGACACGCTCTTGAACATGCAGAAATCAGCGGACGCCGTCAGACAGGCTCGGTTGGTCCGCTTCGGGTCCACGAACGAACGGACATTCGTTTAATGGAGGCTGCGCTCACGCCTCGAAAACCAATCGAGTGCCGGTGTAAGAGCGTAAGAGCTTTGTCGGCATCGCAGCCCGCGCGGTTTCGTAGAAGGGCTCCCCCGTACAATGCAGCGGAATCACGTAAGTCGGATCGATTTCCTGGAGTGCCTTGACCGTATCTCGAACGTAGTCCTCTTGATAGGGCGCGAGATGAAAGCCCCCTATCACCGCATGAATTTTTTCCACGCCGGAGGCGGCTTGAGCTTCCTTGATCGCGTTGACCACGCCGCGATGGCTGCATGAAGTTAGGACGACAAGCCCCCGTCCTTTCAGATTGAACGCCGTCGCGATTTCGTGCTGAAACTGATCCGGTACGACGGGCGCAGTGCGTTCCGCCTCGCTGAGGCGCTCGGGATAACAGCCGATGCCGCGGTCGAGACCAATGGTCATTGCGCTCGGTGACAGCACCTTCTCGAAGGTATTCTGACTGATCTGCCCCGTGGCCACGGCGTGATCCGCAACCAGGGCAGGTTTTTCCGCGACGGTTACGGCGATGTCGGCTGCCTCGAGAGCTTTGCGGTCGATGACGCCGAAGCTGCCCTGCGCAGGCGGGCCAGTCCACTCGCGCGCGCAGAAGCATCCTTCGCCGCCGACAAACAACGGCAGTTTGGGTTTTAGCTTGCCGCTATGCGTCTGCAAGAAACCGACGAGACCGCCAAAGTGGTCCTGGTGTCCGTGGCTGAGCACAAGTGCGTCGATGGTCGCAGGGTCAATGCCAAGCAGGCCCGTGTTGTTGAGAAGGGCTTCCGGCGTGAAACCGAAATCAACTAAGATGTTGCGCGTCTCGTTGCCGCGTCGCGACTCGACCTGCATCGCAAGGCCGAATTCGCTGACCAACGTTCTGCGCGGCGGCTTGTCGCTGAGGCCCCAGCCAAAGTGCTGGACATCGAGGTTGGGCAGCTTTCTGCTCGGGGCGACAGCGAACTGATAGCTATCGATCACTATCCGGACTGCCACGCGGTCGAGCTCAGGCAATGATCCAGTGACAGCCTCCGCAATGACCGGCTGCGAGCCACCAAGTGTAGCAAGTATCAGGCTTAAGAGACCGGCGCCTCCGCCGCAGAGAAATTCTCGCCGCCCAACCTCGTCGCAGAAAAACTGCCGCCGAGGCGCCTGAGGACCTGTTTGTGATAGCGTGATTGAAGCCGAAGCGTAATCGATAGCCATTGCTAACCTCCCGTTCTGCCAGCCATGAGGCCAAAAACAGAAGGCGCGGGACCGCACGGGTTCGTTCCGAAAGGTCAAGCGTCTCAAGTCCTAATATGCTCCTACCTGCTAACTGCTCCGTCAATAAAAAATACTGGGCTGATCTCTGAGTTCTCGATCTGGCAACGTTACTTCTCTTCCCGACGTGTCGATTCGGGCGGAAAGCCGGTCGGCCTTAGCGAATGGCCGAATGACATCCGTCGGTTACAGCCGACTTTTGCAACAAAATCGGCCAGTTGCAGACGTCGTCACCCGTGAGCGCAGTCCCTACGACTCTAGCCCTGCACTAGGAAGCACAGCGCAAATCCACTCATGCTCCGCAGGTCAACTCGTCGAGCAATGCCTTTGTGGCTTTCAGATCAGCGGTCTCGAAGCCCTCAGTGAACCAGCTAAGGAGCGGTGCGAGCAGCGCGCAGGCATCCCTGCGCCGCCCCCGATCACACCACAGGCGCGCCAAGCTGCGGGCGGCGCGGAGCTCGAGCGACTTGGCGCCCTGTGCGCGGGTTATTGCCATAGCTTGCGCAAGGCAGGATTCGATCTCGGAGGCTGATCTCCCTTGCACCCGCATAAGCTCCCCCTTGATGCGTGTAACTTCGCCCTCCCACAGGTGTTCGCGATTTTTGGCGATGAGATCCTCCACCTCCGCAACGATCCGTAGCCCTGGTTCGGCCTGGCCGACTTGCGCATAGGCCGCGGCGAGCATGCAGAGATACCGGGCTTGATACCAACTGACGCCGAGAGCCGCGCGGCGCTCGACATTCTGACGCATGAGCGCGATGCCTGGCCCCGGGGCACCCTGCTGTACCATAGCCCAGCCGCGAAGAATCAACCCATTCACGCGCCAATAGCCAAGGCTGTGCCGATCGGCCAGCTCAATGATCGCTTCGGCATGGGCTTGCACGCCCGGGACATCGCCGAGCAGCTCGACCAAACCAGCGCCAGCGAAATTGTGGACATGCGCCGTGAGGTTGGCCTGGTCCAACTCGGCCGCGCAGTGGAACGCCGCGGTGCTCGAACGACGCGCTTGCTCGGGAAAGCCCAGAATCCAGAGGACAGGCGCAAGATAGGTGAGAGCTGAGACTTTCGGGTCGTGAACGTAGTGCACCGGCTGTGATCGATGCCGGCGCGCGTCGTAGAGGCGCAGGATCGCCTCAAACTCGGACCGTGCCTCGGCAAACGCCCCGAAATGCATAGCCGTGATCCCGGCCAAGCGGTGGCTAGCAAGACGGATAAGCGGGCTTGGAAGGCGTTCGGCTATCCGCAGAGCCTCGTCGGTTAATCGCCGCATCAAGGAATAATCGCCGCGGACGAAGTAATAGACGAACTCACCGCTGAGGGTCGCCACGAGAGGCTCGGCCTCGCCGAGACGCTCGCAAAGTGCGCGTGCACGGCTATAGGCGCCGCCTGTCTGTGGCGCGGAATAACCGTGTACGGCGATCATGGGAGTACCGATTGCGATCTGAAAAGCGAGCTCCTGTCGATCCCGCTCGAAATTTTCCGGTAGCGTGTTCAGCGCCTCTAACCCTCGGGCGAGATGCCGAAGTGCTTCCAGATTGGCCGAGCGTTGGGCAGCGCGTTCGCCTGCTTTCAGCCAATAGCCGACGGCACGTTCGATTTGGCAGGCTTCCGTATAGTGGTGCGCCAGCAGTTCGGGCTCGCACGCCACGCGGTCCGGGAAATCCCCCTCGAGGGCGTCGGCGATGCCCGCGTGCAACCGCTGTCGATCGCTGCGCAGCAGCGTGCTGTACGCCGCATCCTGCACCAGAGCATGTTTGAAGCTGTAGGCGGCCTCTGGTGGCGTCCCGTGCTGGAACACCAGTTCAGAATGGACAAGCCGCGCCAACCTGTCCTGTATCTCCCTCTCGCTGGGCCGACGACAGCGGCAAGCAATTCGTATGAAAACTCACGGCCAATGGCCGCTCCGATTTGTGCTATCTTCTTCGGACCTGGCCCGAGTCGGTCAAGCCGAGCCATCAATGAGGCGTGGAGGGTTGCGGGCACGGCAAGCGCCGATCGCGAGGTTGTGGCGCTCGCATCTTCGCCGCTTTCTCGACTGGCTTGGGCTTCTACAACAGCCTTCGTCAATTCCTCGATGAACAGTGGCACACCGTCGCCGCGCTTGATGATCTCTTCCGCTGCGTGCCCGGGGAGCGCTCTGCCGCCCGCGACACACTGCACGAGCGTCGCACCCTGGCGCCGGTCGAGGCGGCTGAGGGCGAGCATCGTAACGTGTGACTGCCCGGTCCATGGCGCCTGAAACTCGGGCCGGAATGTAATCAGCAACAGCACAGGCAGGTCTGCCACGCGATTGACCACGCGATCGAGGAAGTCGGAGGAGCTGGGGTCGATCCAATGGACGTCTTCGTGGACCAACAATACCGGCTGGCTCTGCGCGAGGACGACGAGCTCGTCGAGCAACAGCTCGAACGTCTCCTCCTTCTTGCGCTGCGGATTTAGCATGCTCGGTGAGTACAGATCGCCAGCGGGAATGTGTAGCAACTCGGCGATGAGTGGCAGACCCGCAATCGGCGACGACGTCGGCGCGAGCAGTGCCTCGATTTTGCGAAGCTTCATCTCTGGTGTATCGCCCCGCTCGAAACCTGCGGCGCGTTCGAGTTGCACAATCATCGGGTGCAGCGCGCTGTCCTGGTGGTGCGCCGAGCAGAAATAGCGCAGCCGGACGTGGGGCTCACCGCGCAGCCGCTCCAGGATGGCAGCGGTCAGGCGCGACTTGCCGATGCCCGGCTCGCCCGAGAGCAGGACCACCTGGCCCGCACCGGACTTTGCCTGTATCCAGCGCTGGACCAGCAGCCCGATCTCCTCCTCACGCCCAACAAGCGGGGTGAGAGCGGTAGCTGAATGTAGTGCTTCGAATCGGCTTTCGATCGTGCTCTCGCGTTGCACGCGCCACGCGCACACACGCTTAACAAAGCCCTTTAGCTCGACCATGCCGAGTTCCTCGTATTCGAAGATCCCGCTCGTCAGGCTGTGCGTGTTCGCATCGATCACGACGCTGTCCGGCTCCGCCAACGTTTGCAGTCGCGCCGCAAGATTTGGCGTCTCGCCCACTACACCGCGCTCCTGGGATTCGCCAGCACCGATGAGATCACCCACGACGACGAGACCTGTGGCAATACCCACACGCACCGGCAGTCTTCCGCCGGGCGCAGCCGGCACTGGCCGCGCGATTGTCACTATCTGCAGAGCGGCGCGAACAGCTCGCTCGGCGTCGTCCTCATGCGCCTGCGGGTAGCCGAAGTAGGCCAAAACTCCGTCGCCCATATACTTGGCCACGAATCCATCGAAACGCCCCACCATCTTCGCAACGTCTTTGTGGTACCTGCTGAGCACCTCGCGCAGGTCTTCCGGATCAAGCCGAGACGCAATCGCGGTCGAGCCGACGAGGTCACAGAACATGACAGTGAGACGCCGGCGTTCGGCACCGGCTAATGCCGGCTGGGCAGGCGTATTTGCGGTTCGTTCCAGAGGAGCGGCACCGGTCAAAGGAGCGCCACAGAAACCACAGTATCCATTGCCGATCGGATTCTTGCGACCGCACGCGCCACAATGCTGCGGCAGCGGCGCGCCGCAGTTCCCGCAGAATCGGTTGCCATCCTGATTGGCGCTTCCGCAGCTCGGGCACTCCATGCTCGCCCTCCAGCTCGGAACAGGGCGGCAGTGTAGACGAAGGTCTGGATGAGGGCCAGTCTCCACGCGTGGCCCAATACGGGGATCGCGTCGCAATACTAAAGCGACTTTGTACTGCCATCTGTTTTGGCCTCACGCGAGTAGCTGAGGGAGGTTCTTGTGATCAGCGCCCTATTGACCATCAAGGCCTCTTACGGGAGCTGGTCCCACGATCGCCGAAAGCTGCGCCCAAGAAGATCCCGACGCCTTTCGTTGCCAAGAACTACGACATCCTAAAGATACGCAGGGTCTTTTCGGTGCTTGTGCCAACCAAATTCGGCGGCGGTGGACCCAGACACAGCGACATGTGCGCGTTTCTTGCGAGACTTTTAGAAGGATCCAACACGACTAGGGCCGAAGGGGGATCCTGGCGGCCAGCAGCCTCACCACGGTCCGAGAGCGCTCCGCCCTGAATGTCTGAAAAGGGTCAATCGCGTCGGTTTGCCCCTCAACCGACGACTACCGGTTTGCGCCCGACTCCGGACATGTCGCTGCGTCCCGCCACCGACGCGATGGGCCAAGGGGCGACTTGAAGCGGACTAGCGACGCGTCCCGATTTATCTTATCTTCGGCTCATGAACGACTGCTGTTGCGCTCCACCGCCCTTGAACCTCGGCGGGAACAAGAAACAGGATGCTACCTACCGGCGGGTGCTCTGGGCTGTGCTTGCGATCAACGCCGCTATGTTTGCCGTTGAGGTAGTCGCGGGTCTCGCTGCCGGATCAGCTTCGCTGCAAGCCGACTCACTCGACTTCCTAGGGGATGCTGCGAACTACGCCATCAGCCTCCTCGTTGTCGGCATGGCGCTCCGCTATCGGGCTGGCGCGGCCCTTGCGAAGGGCGCCACAATGGGCATGTTTGGCGTATGGGTCGTTGCAACCGTCGTCTGGCATATTCTGCACGGAACGCTCCCGAGTGCTTTCGCGATGGGCACCGTGGGAGCTGCCGCGCTCGTTGCGAACGCAACTTCGTTTGGTCTGCTTTGGGCTTATCGTCATGGTGATGCAAACATGCGGTCTGCATGGATTTGCACTCGTAACGATGTGCTGGGTAACCTCGCGGTGCTGTTAGCCGCGGCTGGTGTGTTCGGGACCGGCACAGGTTGGCCCGACATCGTCGTGGCGACGGTCATGTCGTTGCTTGCGATTCAAGGGGCTGTGGTAGTGGTCCGGCAAGCTATCGGAGAGCTGCGGATTGGCCGACTGGTGGCGGCTGAATAGTTTGGCCACCCCAAGTCTCTTTTGGGTCAATCGTGTCGGTCGGGCGCTCGGCCAACCGCTTCCGGTCTATCCCGATAACCGGACAACACGAAAGCCGGTCTGGACTTCGCATTCGGGCCAGAGCACAAAGTCGCTGCGCTCCAGCCCGCTGCGCGGGAGCATGAGCCGAGAGACCGGTAGCCAGTTGAGAGGATAGTGGTAGCACTGGAGAGCCCCGCCCTGAGAATCGAGGTGTTTGCAACCCTCACTCAGGAAGGAACTCTCCATGAGCGATACCAACACAGTCAGTCCGCTGCGT
>NZ_JADPKQ010000266.1:0-10006 GCF_023074015.1 Bradyrhizobium sp. 142 | reverse complement strand
CTTGGGTGACCCATCCCAGCTCTCCATGCCGAAAAACGAATCTCCCGAAAATACCAGCAATTCCAGGATCAAAGATCGCGACTTTCTGACTCAGTAAGACTAGCGGCGACCCAATTCACTAACGACACGTTAAATTCCTTGGGGATGTGAGCAATATTGACCAGCGCCGAACGCAGCGGAGGTGCCACAGTGGTTCCATCACCGCCCACCACGGCAACTACGGGTGACTGAGAGTTCTATAACGCTCCCGCCTGATTAAGGCGTGCAACATGCTCCATCATCCCCAAACGCTATCTCCAACGTGTCGAACAGAAGCGGTGTTGGCTCGGATTACGCCCGGCCACTTTGGCTTCGATATCCGGACATGGTCTCTGCTATCAAAAGAGCTGCCTAGAATGGCGAGGACCGTAGACCTTTCCGGGTCCGGCCTCGCCCGGTCTTCAAGACCGGACATGGCCAGTTCGCCCTAGGTAGTCGGCCAAGGGCCAATGGTGGACTTAACCGTCCCCCCTTCAGGGAGGTCGACGTCTTTCGTTGATGAGCCGTCTGATGGCAGCTACTGCCCGAACAAGGGGTGGCGGCAAGCGCCCCTTTCGCGCTGGAATGACGACCAGAACATAGAGCACGTTGAGCAGCAGCCAGATGGCGACCGCGATCAAAAAGAACTTCATGAAAAACGCCCGGCTAAATCCGGCAGAGGAAATTAATGAGGCTACGACATCGAAGCGCAGTTGTTGCTGCGGTTCAAGCGCAAACCATCGGGCTGCGCGTCGCGAAATACTGATTTCGACTCAATGCTCTGGCCGATCACGAGATTTCCGCTCGGCCCTCAGGAGCCGACTGGATCGCCCGGCGCTTCAAGAGGCGAGCGCAAGACGACTGCCCGCATTAGCTGCGTCTGTTCTGCGTTACTAACCGCAACGGAATGTTGTGGAGATGCGCGCGGACTCGCACGGCCGGTTCTGTTCTGCCCAGCGCGCGGGCGATCTCGTCCGGTCGACTGCCCGCCGCCGCCATCGCCAACAGGCGTTCATGCTCTTCCGATGTCCACCGTCTCACGAGCGGGTAGCGCGACTGATCCATCGCTCCAGCGACTCTAGCCCCTAGGTTCCGGCCTGCTAACATCGCTTGATTCGCGTGGAGGAACCAAATCCTTCTGTGCATTTATGGACCTCCCGGAACTAAGTACCGCTGAAAGAGTCATCGCCAAGACACTGCCGACGTAACGAGGTGAAGTGGTGGCCGGTAAAAAATATCTGGCGGAGCAAGCCGCCACCCTTCTGAAGTTTGCCAAGGCAACCACCAATCCAAACGTTGCGGCTGGCCTTCTTTCTAAGGCCGCCGATCTGTCATCCAAGAGCGAAGAGGCGCCTGAAGACAGCGCCCAAGCGCCCGGCGTGGAGCAGCCGCAGAGCTGACCACGCGAAGAGGCCGCCTGCGGGCGGCCTCTTTCTCTTGCCGGTACCCACGCCACGCCCGCGATGTGCAGCGGCCATCGGCCTTTCTCCTACCGCCGGAATGAGCGATCGATGTCGCGCAGGAGAGCCACGTGCCGCTTCAGTATAGCGCCCCGACTTCATCCCAACGGGTCATTGATGTCGGGTGAGAAAGACGTGCCGCGCTACAATTCCTTCGGCCGAGAGCCTCTCGCAACGGGAGCGGCCGCGAACTGAGGTGGTAGCGCAGTCGCTCCGATGTGAAGCCAAACCGAAAATCGATACGCAGCAAACGCGCCATCAACTGCCCGATAGCTGTCGGAAAAACCATTAAAATCGTTCTAGGTCATAATCATAATGACGCTGACGCAAAAACAAAAATTAAGGTGGAGAAAAACAGGGAGGTTGGAATGGAAACCGTACAGCGCTTGCGCGCGATGGCGTTGTTGTGCCGACAGAGCGCCGCGTATCATCCAGACAAAAGCTGGAAGCTGCTCGCTGAGGCCGACTATTGGGAGCATTTGGCGGCTGCCGCGCTCTCAGAGCAGCTGAAGGACGGCTCCGCCACTGCCAATGAACTTAGCTGCTGCTTAGTGTCGCAATTCGTCTCACTTCGAATTTCATCGGGGGGCTAACAGCATGAGTATTCGCAGTCGCACTATCGGCCGAAGGCGTCTTGGCGCCAAACCGCGCGGGGTGATAACTGATGCCCCAGCGCATCAGTGTCATCTAGGTCGCGGCTTCCGTGTTGCGTATCACCGGCGCTGGATAGGCCGGAAGGCGCCGGGCATGGGCTGCAAGTTGCCGACGTAGCCGTTGACCACGCGGAAGAGCGCGAGGATGTCCCAGTTATTCACAGGGCCGTTAGACCCTCACTGCATCGTCACTGGCGCCGCCACGATCTCGATCTTGGCCGAACGGCCGCAACCGTCCGGGCTGATGCATGTCACCGTTTCATTTTCGGGACCACGTAGTGTCGAACTCCCTGAACAACTCTTTGCAGTCCCAGCGGCTATCTATGTGAACGTGCCAACCCCCTCCGCGTGGAGCAAGCATTTCGCGAATTTGGCTGTCGATCTCCATAAGCGCTGAACTGGAGCGCTGAAGCGCAGTTGCGTAAATGCTGACATCGCCGCCCCTGGCGGGTAGCGCGGCACGCAACAATTTCATGTTCTGCTCATGGAAGTGACAACCCAAAAAAACGATCCGTTCTGCGTTGGACACCTTGTTCGCCAGCTTTGTCAAAATCTGCGCGTCAGAAATTTCCTCGTTAAAAGTAGTGATGCGATTCCAAAGCGGGACCAAGTCACAAGCGTCGGGCTTTCGGCCAAACGCAAGGCCATGACCTTTATTCTGCCACGGCAAGTCTGCGACTTGTCCGTACACATGGTCTATATCTAGCTTCGCATTTATGATGGCGGCGGCGTCTTTTTCCGGAAGGTGGTAAGCCTGCTGCATCCCCATAAAAAGGAAATTCTCAAGAGTCCGGTCGTAGTTGAATGTGATCACGTTGAGCTTGTCAAAAATACTCTCAAGGTTTTTGCTCCTTATGATGCCGGCTTCGAGAATTGACCAAAGTTGTTGAAACCACGAGTGGCGAACTTTTGCCGCATCGCGAAAACTGAGCTTGTGTGGCGCACTCAGATCGACATACATATCGCAACCGTTCTCACTCTCAAGAATGACCTGCGCGATGGCGAGTTTGCCACACTGCTGCACAAGCTCTTGGTCTTGATGGCGGTTCAAATAGCCGTCAATTGACGAAGACCAGCCGACCAGTCCTTCAGAGATTTGTCGGCCAGCGTGATAGTAGGGGTTCGGATCCGCGCGGGGATCGTCTCGCCGAGCGAGCAGTTTTAGTGCTTCCGCCGTAAGATCATTGCCGCTCTTTTTTGCGGTATCCGTCCTCGAAGCTGATTTTGACATATTCTGCGATCCAGCGGGCGAGCTTGTCGCCCATAGGCATTTGAATATCGAAACCAGCGCCCGCGCCAATTATGAAGAGGGTCCTTCGTCCAAGCATCCGGGTCTCCGCTATGGCGGGGTTCAAGGTTGATTCGCGAGGCTCAAGGCTGACACAATGCAGGGTAGCAACGTGAGGATCGGGAGGCTTGTCCCGGTTATTCACAGGGCTATTTAAACCATCGCTGCATCGTCACCGGCGCCGCCACGATCTCGATCTTGGCCGACCGGCCGATCCCTTCCGGGCTGATGCACGTCACCACCAGCGGCGGAATCATGCGCAGCCCGGTTCGTGCGCGATGGTCCGCTGCAAACCTGTTCGATGCCGTGGAAGCCGTAGCGCGTGACGCTGGCCGAGCCGCGCGCGTCGAGCACGACCAGATGAAACGGCCGCTCGAAGTTGCAGCTCTCGACAAAGTCGGAGATCAGCTTGGCGAAGCGCTGTTGGTCGTGCGGTGTCATGCGGTGTAAACGGCGGCATCCTACTCTAGCTTGAGGTCGTACCACTGTGGCATTCTATCGGTCGAGAACCTTTCGTGAGAGTATGGCACCGCCCAATTTGGAAGCCCTGCCGACTCGAGCTGGTCCCAGACAAGCAGACCAGTCACTGGATAGCGACTTTCACATGACCAGCCTTGCTTTGCTTCTTCGGTCGTGAAAATTCCGTCGCCTTTGCGCTTCCAAAGCCTGACCAGCGACCGTTTACTCCCGCTTACAAGGGCTGCGCGATGAGCACTCGCAATCGCTTGGCGAATTGCGTAATCGACATCACTCAGCCAGATTTCCAAGAATGGTAGGCGATGTTGCCCGTCAGGACGGTCGTAGGTGTGGTAAAACCACGTCCCGAACTCCTTCGGGTCGTCATCAAACTTAAGTTCGACAAGAAGGTACTTCGGAAATGTCATCAGACCCGATATTTCATAGCCTTGCTCTCGGCCTAGGTCGTGGCTTGAGCTTCTGCCGAATCCAGCCCGTCTCATAACGCTCGTAATATAGACGTCGAAGTGGTCTCGTCCGGCGAAGAATGCCTGCGTTTTATCATCCCAACAGACTTGCTGCATTTGTACGGTGTCGCCGGTCGCTTTCTTTCGTCTGAACATTTCTGTTGCCCCAAACAGCTAAACGACAGCGCCGAAACCTGCACATTTGGACTGTGGAAAGCAACAGGAACGCAGGGGATAACTGCACCTATTGGTTGCGAGCTAGACCTTATGAGTCCCAAATGCGGCGAACAAGCACGTGGGGCTGCAGGATGGAAATTTGGACGGTCGGCATCATCATCGGAATAGCCGTGATGCTAATGCACCGCCTTGACCGCCTCGGCAAACAGCTTGAGGCGGTGAATGCGATGATCCGGGCCGACGTTGCGCGCACCAAAGAGGACCGCGACGAAGTTTTGGAGGAGTGGAAGGAGAACAAGAAGCAAACCGTGAAGGATGAGCGGCTGCCAGGCCATTCGTCGCCGCACACGATCCGCTCATTCCCGCTCCATCATGTCGGCGATCGCCTTGACGCGGCTTCTGGCGTATTTCGGCAGGCCGGCGCTTAAGGAATCGCCGCTGTTGAAGGAGCTCTTGCCCATCAGCAGTTGCGCGGGCACGAGATTCCGCAGAATGGGAGTATTGATGTATTCCCTCTGCTTGTTCAGCACGTCGTTCCTAACGGCAATCAGGATGTAGACCGTCGCGATGGCAGCTTCCCGCTCGGTCGGATGCTGTTGCAGAACCGCAAGCAGCTTGCCGAACTGGATGACCTGGTTGACCCAAAAGATGTTCTGCTCGAGCGCGCTGGTGACTGTGGAGTCGAGCCCTGTCAGGCTCGGCAGTTCGCCAAGCTGCGGCTGCGTTACCAACATGATCTCACTCTGGAACTCGATGAAATCCGGAATGGGCTTTTTGCTCTCCTCGCGCAGCTTGTTGGCAAGCTGAATGCCCGCCGGAATTTTCCCTTCGAACATGTAGCGGGACTGCATGCAGATCGCCTTCGCATCCTCGCACCAGCGGCGATCCGGTGGACGGTTGTGCGCGGCGGCCACGTCAGTGTTGGGAACAGCATCGCCCGCCGTGATCGGTCGGTGCTTGACTGCCGGATCGATCTGCTCGAGGAACGCGACATTCGCATACCGCGACAGATCCAATGCCGCTGCCGGTCTTGGAAGTCGAAACCGCGCCTCCGCCTGGTAGACCGAGAGCTTCAGCTTCGTTTGTTGGTTGAGCGTGGGCTCAACGAAGCCCGGGAAGAGCGAGAGGAAGCGCCGCTGAACCGGATGTGAGCGGGCCCAATCGTCGAAAGGAATGAGCCCGGTCGAGGAATCGGCGAGCTTGTCGTTGCGTTGGTCGGCGAAGATGACCGTGCGCGGCTTGATCTGTGCGATAGGGAAACCGGCGGCTGCGGGCACGTCTTCCAGCTGGAATTCCTGCGCGGCCGCGCCCGTGAAAGTGGCCACGCAGGCGGCGATGAGGACAGCGGCACGGCGGAATCTCATGGCGTCAATGCTCAATTCAGCCGCCGCCAGAAATAATCGGGATCGACTCGGAGCGGCGGTCGCGGGAGTCGGTCCTCGTCATCGGGAGGTCCGCGCCAGGTGGGATATTCGCGCGGACCAAGACGCCAGGTCGGGAATGGAAGGGGCAGCCGATTGTCGCCGTACTGGCGGTTGTCGTGGGACCACTGCTGGAATGGCCCGTCGTCGTCGTCACGACCGCCACGATAGGCGTAGCTTTCTGCACGCGAGACGATCCGAAATTGCGTATCATCGATTCTGCCCGACGGATCCCTCTTGAGATACTCGGTGAAAGCGCGGCCGGAGCCGGCCGGTGAGGGATCGCCGGTATAGGGATCGATCGACAGAGCAACGAGCTGATGCATGGCTTCGCGCGAAGGGCCGTTCAACGCCGTCTTGGGAGCGTGCAACTCCCAGGCTGCCTGCACGATCGGCTCGAACATCGGCAGCGCCACTTTTGATCCGGTCTGGCCGGGCCCAAGCGTGCGGCGCACGCCGTCGCTGTTGTCATAGCCGACCCAGATGGCGATGGTGACGTCATTTGTGAAACCGACGAACCAGGCATCCACCGAATTATCAGTGGTGCCAGTCTTGCCGCCGACATAGGGCGAGAGATGCTTTACAACGCGTGCGGTTCCGCGCGCGAGCACGCCCTGCAGCATTGATTTCAACTGGTAAAACGATGCGCGGTCGGCGAGGCCGATCCAGGACACCGCATGCGGATCGTGCCGGTAGATTGGGCGGCCGTCCTGTTCGATCGTTTCGATCGCATGGGGCTGGGGCCGTGCGCCTTCGTTGGCGATCGCTGCATAGAACGCCGCAAGGTCGATGAGCCGCACTGCTTGGGCACCGAGCACGAAGGGGTAGTGTCGCGTGCATTCTTTGTAGAGCTGCGCTTCCATCGCGACGTCGCAGACCCGGTCGAGGCCGTGCTCGGCGCTGTCGTCGAGACCGGACGCTAGTAGTTGCACGGTGGCGAGATTCCGGGAGTTTTCCAGTGCGCGCCGCAGTGTAATGGCGCCCGAAGCGCCGCCATCGTAGTTCCTCGGCGACCAGAAACCGCGCTGGCGAGCGGAGACCGTCGCGCCGATCGGTGGCAGCGTAATGGGTTCGTCCATCACCAGCGTGTTGGGCTGCAATCCCTTCCGAAGCGCGGCGAGGTAGGTCAGCGGCTTCAGGGTGGAGCCGGGTTGCCGCAGGCTCTGGACGACGCGGTTGAGCTGGCTTGCCGGATACGAAAAGCCGCCCGCCATCGCGAGAATGCGACCGGTTTCGTTCCCGAGTACGAGCGCCGCTCCCTGCACGGTCGGTCGAATACGCAGATCGGCTCGCGCCGCTTCCTTGCCCTTGGCTTCGCGCGGCTGGACGTAGACCACATCGTACGGCTTGAGGCCGCGCTGGATCGCGGCGCTCCAGGTGTTCAGGGGCAAGATTCTTCCGTCGGTCAGACCGACGTTGATCGCATGGCCGCGCTTGCTACGCGCATTCTCCAGGACGACCGCCGATTCCCAGTGAACGTCATAGAGAGGTAGTCGCGTCGCCTTCAACGCCACGAGCCAAGCCGGTTCCGTGACCCTCGAGTCTGCCGCAATCAGACGGACCGTATCGGAAATGTTCGCCTCGGGTCCGTCAAATTTGTAACGACCGGTGTTCAGCTCGTACCGCGCGAGGCCTTCCTGCAATGTCGCTTCGACTACGCGCTGCAAGGCCGAGTTGACGGTCGAGTGCACCGTGTAGGAGGAATTGGTGAGAGTATCGAGGCCCGCGGCCACCTTTGCCTCGCGGGCGATGTGATCGACGAAGTGAAAGCCGAAGTCCCGTCGCGTCTGCCGGTACTCGACGAGTTGCGGCAATGCTACTTGCGCTGCGGCGGCGTCGATCATGGCGTCGTCCTTCATGCGGCCCAGCACGTAGCCAAGGCGCTCGCGCGCGCGCTCAGGGTAGTGGTCGGGATTGAAGTAGTTCGGCCCCTTGGCGAGCGCGGCGAGCAGCGCGCCCTCGACGGCGGAGAGCGCCTTGGCTGATTTGCCGAAATAGCTGCGTGCCGCCATTTCGATGCCCCAGGCTCCGCGACCCAGATAAATCGAATTGAGATAGAGCTCGAGGATTTCCGCCTTGGTCAGGGCGTGCTCCATCCGCGAGGCAACGATCATTTCGCGCAGTTTTCTTTCGTAAGTGATGTCGTTGCCCACGAGCAGGTTCTTGGCGACCTGCTGCGTAATGGTCGATCCGCCCTGCGCCCGGCCCGGATGCGTGAAGTTGCTGATGAAGGCGCGGACCAGTCCGCGCTCGTCAACGCCTGCGTGTTGGAAGAAACGCTTGTCCTCGGCGGCGACGAATGCGTTGCGCACCGCTTCCGGGATTTCCGCAAGCTTGACCGAGATGCGGCGGTTGTTCGGCGCGTAAATCTCGGCAAGGCGCTCGCTCTTGTTGTCGAGGACTTCGCTGGTGCCAGGAAGCCTGAGGTCCTTAAGCTGCGCCGCGTCGGGCAGGTCCTTGACCGCGCTGTTGTAGAAGGCGATGACCTGACCAAGATCGACCGGAGATATTTCCACGTTTTCGACCTTGCAGAACTGTCTGTAGGCCACGTGGAGGTCGGCCAGATTCAGTCCTTTGAGCGCCTTGATCTCGCTGTTCAACGCCTCCCTGTCATCCATGGCAGTGGCAATCAGATCGTCCAGGTTGATGTCCTCGATGTCGAACGCCTTGCGCATGTGGGCGCAGCCAGCACCCAAAAGCTGCGCCACCTCGGAGCGGTCGCGCACCGCATCGAACTCGGTCTTGACCCCATCCGGACGGGTGGTGACCTGGCTGAAGGCAAGCGCCGTGGCGAAGATCTTGATGAGAATCGAGTCCATGACCTGCCAACGGTCGAAAAGCCGCCTCCGTATGGTCCCGTTTTTGTAGAATAATATAAACAAGGCTGTTTGGAGGAAAAAGTTCCCGATAACTCGCTTTGGCCGCGGTGAGATGCGGTCATTCAAGAGGGGGCCAGCGACGTGGGTATTTTGATTTCCAGAGACCTGCGAAGAGCACTAGCGACGCCGCTGGTCGCCACGTGCCCCGTGAGCCTTCGGGCGGAGGACCCTTGACAACATCCGGGCGGTCCAAGCCTTTGCGGCCGATTACATCGCCCACGAAGAGATCATCTACGGTTGAGCGCGCACCGTTCCGGACCGCGGAACTAACGCTGTGGTCTGTGCGTTTTAGAAGCAGAGCATTGGCAGCGCACCCATGAATACCCCTCTTCCAGTCGTGCTTGCCGCGGCACTTCTCAGCGCCGCCGTCGCCACGATGCCTGCGGATGCTACTTCTAGAAAAAAGAACACCCGGACTGCCGCGATCCCCCCTGCAGCTAGCGTCGGTCAGCCACCCACGGACAGGTTTTTGGCCTGCGATGTCCGGGTGCGGGACTATCTTCGCGAAGGCGGAGCGGCGATACGGGTGACCAAGATCGAAGTGGACGATGCCCGACTGCAGTTGAACATTCATCATGAGTACGGAGAGGCGGGAAAGTCGTCTCGAAAATACCTGCGCGGGGACACTGAAGAAGAAATGCGCAAAAACCTGCGCGGAATATTGGATGAGTTCGCTGCGGCTGCGAAGGCCGCATCGGCTGGTCGCGCTTGGTATGTGATCGCTGCTCGCAAGGTCATGCCGGAGCTCCGCGAGGGTCCGGGCGACACCACGAGCCCGTGGACGGCAATCGTACTTGCGGATTTTGAGGGAAAATGCAGACCCATTACATTCTATCAGTCTATCGATCGGAACAAACTCGATCCTGAACTGAGCAAGAAATTGGATGAGTGATTTTGCGCTTGAAGTGACTTGCAGTCGTAGCGAAGGCACCTGCACGCTATGACGAGCGCTGAGGATGCTCAACCCACCAATCGGCCGTTGTAGTTGTATGTGCTCGCCGGTGAGTTTGCAGTATTGGCGGCGAGACTCGGCTTTCGTTGCCTATAAGACGGCCGCCGACTGTGGCCGCTTCTGCGATCTCTCACGCAGAGCTGGTCCCGCTTGTCTGAACAGACTTTCCGCGTCGATAAGTGGAGCCTCTGCCGAGATTAGGCCGCCACGCGGAGCGGCGGAAGGTTGAAGTAGG
>NZ_JADPKQ010000189.1:0-10217 GCF_023074015.1 Bradyrhizobium sp. 142 | reverse complement strand
GACAACGTCTTCGTCGAGCGGCTATGGCGCAGCGTTAAATACGAGGAGGTCTATCTGCGAGCCTACGAAACCGTCGGCGAGGCGCGACATTCGATCGGCCGGTATCTCGACTTCTACAACGCACGAAGGCCCCATTCGAGCCTTGACGACATGACCCCGGATCAAGCCTACTTCAACCTTCCGCCGCTCCGCGTGGCGGCCTAATCTCGGCAGAGGCTCCACTTATCGACGCGGAAAGTCTGTCCAGACAAGCGGGACCAGCTCTTTCCTACCGCGGCTCGTGTTCTTACCGCATTTTGCGAGAACATCGTCCATGTGGGTGATATTGGACAGGGCCATAAGCTCAAACTTGTCTATAATAGCATGACGATGGGCATGGCGGCGGTGGTAGCCGAAGCTTGCCAGCTTGCCGATGCCATTGACGTCGACCTTGCAACCTTACGCTCTTTGGTCAGTCGCGGCGCGACCAACAGCGGGATATTCCAAAACTTTGCAGCCTTTTTGTTGGACGAAAAGCCGGATGCTTTGGCAATATCGATCAGAAACGCCAAAAAGGATATTGACTGCGGCGTGCGATTAGCGAACGAAACCGCGTTGAAGGTGCCAGTTCTGACTGCCGCCGCGCAAAAGTTCCAAACCTGTCTCGCCGAAGGCAAGGGTGAATTGACCTTGCCTCATCTTGCGCTTTCCTCAAGGGATGACGAATCACGGCAGAATTAGCAGCGACGCCCCCAAAACAAACCTCCACAGTCCATGTCTTCCTGTTCTCCAGCGTCGCCTTCACACGGATGGCCAAAGCGTCGGCTAGATGCTTTTGTGCTCAGCGGACTTCAAAGCGATGCTCGATCCCGGGCTGCTGTTTTGAGCACGCAGGCCCGGCCATCGTTCCCGCTTTCCAAGCTCTTTGAAGAATACCAGGCGATCACGAGAGAGGAGACCGCGATTTGGCGCAACAGCCACATAGGGACGTGAAAGAGCTCGAGGACGTCACCGGCCACAAAGCGGTTGCATAACTTTCTGACGACGCCGGGTAGACTATGCGGAATGGCACCGCGAACGTGTCCTGGCTGATGAGGTTGAGGCGGGCATTGCGAACATGTTTATCCGTCCGCTGGCCCATCATCGATGCGTCAAGACCATGATTGCGCAGCTCGGTGGTCGTTCCGACAGGCAACCTTAGGAAGGGTCTGATGCCTTCGACGCGATTCCGAGGTTAGTCGAGGATGCCCAAGATCGGAACCCGCTGCTCACGGACCGTGGACGCGCATTTCGTTCTCGGGTGCTTTGCCGAGATCTGCACTAGCCGCACTCTTTGATGCGAGCAGCCTTCCAAGTTGGGCAGCTAACTCCCACGTGCTTAAACCAATACGCGCATCAACGCTAACATTCTGGAAATGGCGGGATTTCTAGCTCCAGTACCTAACGCAACGTGAGATTAAAGCGATTTCTTCCTGAGGAATGTTGTGCTGAAGTTACAGCAATTCACGGTGATGTTGCCAAGACGCGCAGAGCTGGGTTCAAGTGAGGAATAACACTCCAATGAAGAATTGCTGCTTCTGACTGCAAGCATCGTCGCAGTCAACGCGGCGGTCCCCGCATTTGGCGCGGATCTCGCTCCACAGCCTGTCCAATCCAACGCGCCGCAGCTGTCGGTCGCTCCCGCGATCTGTGACTGGACCGGTTATTATATGGGCATTAACGGCGGCTTGGGCTCGAGCCATAACTGCTGGGATTTCGCAGGCGTTACTCCCGAAGGCTGCCATGGTACGACCGCCGGCACTATCGGTGGCCAGATTGGCTATCGCTGGCAGATGTTCAATGTGGTCTACGGTGTTGAAGGCCAGGGCGACTGGGCAGACTTCAGCGGCTCCAATATCAGCACCGCTTTCCCGTCGAACATCAATCGAACCAAGACGGATGCGTTCGGCTTGCTCACCGGCCCGATCGGCTACGCTTTCAAAACCGTGCTGCTTTAGGCCAAGGGCGGTGCTGTGGTGACCAGCAACACAGACCAGATCAGTTCGACGGTCACTGGGGCGGAGCTTGCTAAAAGCGATAATGTCCGTTGGGGCGCGCCGTAGGCGCTGGCCTGGAAGTTAACTTCGCCCCCAGCTGGTCAGTTGGCGTCGAGTATGATCACCTGTTCATGCCGGAGAGCAAGGTGACCTTCCCCGCTGCCGGGTCGGATCGCATTCACCAGGATGTCGATATGGTAACCCTTCGGCTTAACTACAAGATGTTTCCGGTGGTTGGAAAATAGCGATCACAACACGTTTGCGGCGGATCGAGGAGCCCCGACCTTCGGTCGGGGCTTTTTCTTCGGAGTGCTCTTCCGCGCAGCGCTGACTGGCCGCTTTTGCGGAAGCGCCGCCTTTCCAAGTTACGCAAGGGACATGATCTTCTGCACTGGGGTCGGCGATATGCGCCTCGTCGGCAGCGGCACACTGGGTGCACGCGCCAGATCCCAGCCTTCCGCCTCTGAAATGCGCGTGGTGTGTACGGTCAAGGCTAACGACGCGATTGTCAGGTTCGAGATATCGTTGTTTCCAATCTGACGCGCCCGCGCAACATGAGGCGGCTAGAGAACCTTCAGTTTTCAAACGGCACGCTGCTTGCTTCATTTCGTACCGCCGTCACCGATGCCGGCTTCACGGCGCTTGGCTAAAAACCGGATCCGCGCAATGGAGTGTTTGATGTGATCTGGAGTTCGTTTCTTCAGGAGCCGCGATGATTGCGCCCATCGCTAGCTGCGAGGTCAATTCGGCAGGCCTTGGCCCAGCAATAAAGCTGACGCCCGTTCTGTGGAGCTGGTCAGAGGATAAGTTGGCGCGCAGGCCGGCGACGGTTACGGCCGGTCGTCCTTCAATTATCCTTCGCCGATGTATAGCGACGTCACCCCCTGTTTCTGGCAGGTCGGTTTGCTCGACAAGATGAAGGTCAGGCGCAGTGTGCGAACTGATTCGAAGTAGCAACTGCCACCCGGATCTCTCACCCCGTACAGCCAACGCTCGGATCATAGTCCGGTTTGAGGCGCTGCTGCGCTGGAACGATCCACTGCTTGTCCAAACTGTGCTCTCGAAGCACATGCGAAACTGCTCTTTAAAAGGAAGAGGCTTGATTGATGGCAAGTCGCTACATGCCACATATCGGGATGGTTGCGTTGGCCAGTCAGCAGTATCTGGCGATCGCGTTGATCTATTCGGCCATTCCGGTGATCCTTCGGGGCAACGGCGCCAGCCTGGAACTGGTCGGCTTGTATGGGACGGTCTTCTTTGCCTTCACCGTTAACTTTCTTTGGGCCCCCGTCGTGGATCGATGGAGCCTCAATCGTCTCGGGCTGAGGCGGTCATGGATCCTGTTGACCCAAATCGCCACTACCACTGCGCTGGCAGTGATGGCATTTTTGAACCCAAAGACCGATTTCGTGCTGGTTTTTCTTGTTTCTCTCGCCCTTGCGACCGTCGCCGCCACACAGCGGATCGCAACATTGGGCTACATAGCGGAAGCCCTCGGTTCCGGCGAGCGTCCGCTCGGCGCTGCGCTGCTGGGCTGGGGACGGGTCGTCGGCCACGTGATCGGTGGCGCGGTCTGCCTCCAGCTGATCGAGATTGTCGGTTGGCGTCCGGCTTTGCTGGGCTTAGCGCTGCTGCTAGTCGTTTTCGCTGGATGGGTGTTCGCGATTCCTGAACCGCTCCATTGCATGAACCGATGGCGCTCACCGCAGCGCCTGTCTATCTTCCCGATCCTTCTCAACAACGGCATGTGGACAACGGCCGCATTGATAGCGCCCGGCGTTATCGGGATCGCGCTGGCGTTCGCAATGGTGCAGTTGCGGCTCGTCGATCTCGGGTTTGCCGCGGCAGATATCGGATGGATCGGAGCGCTCTCGAACGTCGTGATGTATACTATCATCGCGCCAGTGACCAGCGCGATCCTGACCCGAATGGCGCCGAACCGGGGCGTGATCTGGGGCTGTGCAGTCCTGGCCATCGGTTTTGGAGCGCTTGCGATTATCGATCGCTATGTCGGCGTTCGCGTGAGCGCCGTCGCGAGCGTTGGGATCGTGTTCGCGGCCCTTGCAGTCCAGCATGTTACATTCACAAACTGGTTTCTCGCGCTCGCCCGGCCAGGCAAGGCGGGGACAGATGTCACGTTCCTGACTTCGGTGATGTCGGCGTTCGCATTGATAGGCTTCGCGGCGAGCGGGTTTATCGCGGCGAGATTTGGCTACAGGGTCACGCTGATATTGCCGGGTCTCGGCTATGCTCTCTCAGCCTTGCTCGCTGCGGCATTCATCCGCGCCGCCAATCTGACACCGCAGCGCGTGGCGAGAGACTGATGATCGGACTCACGCACTAGCCAGTCTTCCTGAGTCAGAGCGTCGCGGTCGACAGCAATCATACATTTGAGGAAACTAGAGGCGGCCGGCGATTGAGCACCTGGATTGCCCTCGAGATCATCCAACCTGCGCGGATTCGGATCGCTGGCGCTCTGATAGCCTTCCAGATTGCCTTGCAGAAACAAGAAATCGGTCTGTTTGATCGGTGATTGGCTCATGGCCAGCATTAGATCCACATCCGAGTCGTTTTGTCTTGATCGTCGCATTCATTTCGACCGCAATACTGCTCATGATCCGTTCGGGCGTCCAGATGGCCCGTTAGGAACCGTACAGGCATGCATAGTCGAGGGACAGCGGCAGCTTTTTAACCCGTTGCGGCGCGCTTTTGGACCATAGAGATGCACGCGCGTCGTTGATTGCGGAAGGTGTGCGCATAGCCTTGCAGTTCGAACGCCGTCCGTCCACCATGACAAGCGGCGAATAGTGGACGATTGTCTGGAGGGATACCTGTTGCCAGCTTAGGGCGCCGCGCGGCCGCCGGAAGACACTACGCTTGGGCTGTTCGTGCCAGCCTGATTTTACTTAGAAACTTTGAAGCTGGGCAGAGTAGCCGTGGCGCATCAGCCACGTCGAATCCACCAGCCCCCCTCCAGAAGGAGCTTGTCGACCGGGTTTAGAAGCTGGTCTTTTGATCGATTCATACCTGATAAGATAGCATATATTCGAACCAGTAGCAGTTTTAAACTCACGACAAAAAATCAACTGAAGCAAACCGATCAGCTCGAATCATACTACCGATCTTCATTGGCGCCTACAGCTACGATCGGCGACTGAAAACCTCACGTCCTACGAACACCTGCAAATGCTGGACTCCCTAGCCAGACCGATTCTAACTTAACGCTCCAAAGAATGCCCGGAACTAAGCACGTAGTTGCCGTATACAACGTGCGCGCAAGGAGCAAGTGGCTTCGTCAGATGGCAGGTCGAGCTTGCTCAATGCCTTGGCGAACGGTTGCCCATAGGATCGATTTTTGTCTTCACAGCAGTTTTCAGACGCAAACTGGCTTCGATACAATCATCGTCCATCAAGATGCTCACGCAGCATGGACATCAAAAATAAGATTGAGGCGGATCGCCACAATGACGGCTTGGATCCGGCTGG
Source organism: Bradyrhizobium sp. 142 (assembly GCF_023074015.1). Classification (NCBI taxonomy): domain Bacteria; kingdom Pseudomonadati; phylum Pseudomonadota; class Alphaproteobacteria; order Hyphomicrobiales; family Nitrobacteraceae; genus Bradyrhizobium; species Bradyrhizobium sp. 142. Next base: position 4,716 of record NZ_JADPKQ010000189.1, on the reverse strand, counting down.
TCGCGCCCAGCTTTCGCATCGCGTTCTTAAGATGAAAGTTCACCGTATTCTCGCTGATTTGTAATATCCTCCCGATTTCCCATGACGATTTGCCCTCTGCCACCCACCGTAGACAATCTAGTTCCCGCTGTGATAGCGCAACTCTCATATTGCAATGATCTTCCGCCGGACGTGTGATCTCCACACAAGCGGTGTGAAAGTGCCAGGCTAGTGCGTTGAGATGGCCTTTGGAATGTTGAGGATCGGCATCGTCGAACCGAGATGCAAACGATACGACGGATAATCGACCCAATGGCCCAAACAATGGTACACTCATGCCGTGCTTGAGACCGGCCTCTCTGGCCTCATCAAGCACGCGCCTTTCGTCGGGCTGTAGTTGATATTGCTCGGCGAGTTGATCCCACAGAAACGGCCGCGAAAGCGTCGGTGTCCGCCGGACCACCGGATCGATTTTGTGGTACTTTCGCTTAAAATATCGTTCACACCATTCGGGCGGCCACTTAACGGCCACCGCGGGCGGCGGATACTCCGGTAGGCGAAGTGGCTCCGCGAAATTGAGCGCTCCGTAAGAGACTTCGCTGAAGCCTTCGTCGCTCGCACAGCTCACAAGAAGCTCGAAAAGCGATCTGAGGGATTGCGTTCGCGTCGCGCATTCGGTGAAGCTGAAAAGATCCATTTTGGGCGCCTCAGCGGGCTGGCCCAAAAGGTCGGTATTGCGCCGCTCGATTGAGCTTGTTTTAAGCGGAGGCAAGTTCCAATCCGTCGCCGAGCCGCCCCGTGATCTCGAGCTCAACGAGCCCGGTGTCACCGCAGATGTTCGGCTTGCCGGCGAGCATGAAAAGAAGTGGGCCACGGTCGTGCACGATCTACGGATCTGCATCGTCAGGCCGCAACTGATCTTCACCGCGCCGGCGCCGACGAGAGCCCGGTCGATGAGCAGCCCAACAGGCTCGTCGCGCAAGTTTGGCTCCTTGCATGAACAATGCGTGGCGTCTGAGTGCCCTAGTTGGACGCCTCCGACGCGAACAATTCTTAAGGGTTGAGCGCGACCGGCCCTCGTGGTGCATGACGATGTTCGTCAGGGGGATACCCCGATATGCCTGCAGTCGGAAATTCTGCTTGGTGCAGAGGGCACGTTGCATACGCTTCTCCGGAAGGGAGAGAACCTGGGGATGAGAACAGCAAGTGTCGTACCAGTTGCACCGCTCCCAAAAATCGGGTTTAACGACAATGACTTGAGAGAATTGGGATAGATGCCGCGGGCGCGTGCGTTGAAGAATTCGCGACATCAGGAGGAAAGCCGACAGCGCCATTTGGCTTAATTGTTCGTGATGATTGCCTGATTGGCTTTTTCTCTTGACGTGTGATCGGTGCCCCCTTGTGCAAGGCACCGCTGAATCGCTCATTATTGCGTGTCGCTTGCCAAGAACCTGAAAACAAGCGGAAAAGTTCAAGGACAGCGCATGCAGGCTATCTGACTCGTCTGTGAGCCGAATCCGCTCTGACCGACCAACACATGCAATTCTGAGGCACCGACAGGAGATGAGGCGCAGACGCTCGTCTGTCCATTTGCGCGCCGACGCTTCAATCCGTGACTGCGGCTGTTAGCGGCTTAGCGACGTTTCTCAGGACAGCGGCGCGGCAGTTGACAAACATCTGCTTCGTGTAATTCTCGCCGAAGTAATCCAGTACGAAGGTGCCGGTATAATCCGGATTATCGCCCACGCTGCGGATTAGGCTGTCGAGAATCTCGCCGATTTCGGGAATGCGCTCGCAGTAACGGGCACGGAGAACATTAACAGCGTTCATCGAGTGAATTGCCTCGTCGGCAACCACCTCTCTCAGGCAACGAAGGAAGCTGCTGCCAAGTCCGGCATAGAACTCTCTATCCGCAGCATAGGCGCGGCAAGTACACATCTCATCAAATGCGATCATAACGATCAGAGAGAATTCGTCCTTCAAGTATTCATTGATTGCAGAAAAACTATGCGATCGAGCTTCCAATCTGTCTCGAAGATCTTTTTCGGATTCACCAGCGACAAGCTCCATGATCCGGATGAAACCATCGGTGTGACGCTCTTCATCCGCGGCCCAGGCACTAAAGAACGCCTCAGCTTCGTTGGTGGCGATCAGATTTCGGTTGAACAATTCTTGTTTTAAGTGCCTCGCGTCGTATTCAGTATACAACTCTGGCCACAACTTGTCCCGACGTGCGCGCACAGTCGATGGTCCGGCCGTGAACATCGCCGGCGTCAACTCATCGAAAAAGTCTTTTGGATTCCAGTTCCGTCGAATCGGCGCAATCATCCGACTGTCCTTCTCTGCGAGCGGCCTGGCAGACGGACGCTCGCAAAGCATACTTGCTCCACACCAAGTATGCTGTCGCCCCCTTGTTTTGGTGGGCAATTTCGAGACGCAACTCATCAAACGGTTTGAAACTCGCGATCATCAACAGAAGCTCATGGGGGGCCGTCAACGGTTTTGGAGTTCGCGTGTAGTGTAGGCTGCGGTATCCCATCGCTTTCTTTGCAAACCGCTCCCTTTGATTGCGCGGCAGGCGAACTGGGGGGTCGCGGCGGCTTGCCGGCGCGCGTCAAAGCAGAGAGCCGACTGAAGGAATTCTGGCCGATTTGGTCGCGGGCCGCAGGAGCTTCGCTCGGATGTGAAGGAGCATGAGCCAAGCTGAGACCGTCAGCTATGACGGTAAACCGGACTTGACCTCCCAAAGCCTCTGACCGCCCCTTTTGACCCAATCCAGGCGTTCGGCCCTGATGACATCGTTCGCGGCATGGCGCCCCGCGCGGCTGCCAAGGAGATTCTCGAATTCCATTTGGAGCGCGCGTCGCAAGTGGCGGTGGCGCGCGATGCTCCACATTGAATGATTTCACTTCCCACGGAGTTGCGAGACGTCGGCCCGCTTCTGGAGTAGCAAGCCGAGTTCGCGTGCCTTCTTTCTTACTGAGGTGACATGGCGATCAAGCTCACGGGCTACGTCGTCGGCGCAGGTTTTCTGACGCGCGAGAGCTATCAATCGCTGCGCCTCCTGCTTTGACCATTCGCGTGGCCTTAAAGACTTCATGCGCCCTCATTCATCTGAAGCGATAGAAGGTGCAGCGATCTCCCCATCTGAGATGGGTGATATAAAGTCTCTGTGCAGGCAAGTTGGTCTTCGGGCGCCATCGAACAGCACGGTGATGCCCGTGGTACGAGGGCTCACGTCAATGACGACGCCACTCCGGTTAGCCAGCTCTGGGCATCGAGCGGCTCCGAACTTATTCATCTTAAAGCGGGTACCGACAACAATTCTGTCGACGTTCTGGTAAATCATTACCGCTATCCAGTCAGTGGATTCGAAAAAGCAAAAACCCGAAATCAAGCGGGAAACTATATCAGATCAATAATCTACGCAACCATTGGGCGAAATTGCGCCGCAAACGAACCAGGCGCGAATTGGCAGCAGCCAAAACTCCCGCGCATTAGCTGCTGGCCCCTTTGAGACATGCCGGGCTACTCAGGCGATGTCCGTTCATTAGACCGGAAGTCACGGCCTCAGGTGCAAACCGACGCGATTAACGGACACCCTGTGTGAGTGGCATCGCCATGCTGGTGTTCTCGCCATCTGCACTAATTTCTTGTGCATCTGTTGGATAGCGCGTCAAAACTGCCTGCAGCCCAGTCCCGCCGGCGACAGCTCGTCATCGCGATTGTAACGAGCCGCTTACCCATTGGATGTGCCAGACCATTAGGTCAATGCATATCAAAAGAGATGCCGCACACCTCGCTAACGGGCCGCACCGGCGGGAGTGCATACGGCAGATTAAGATGAACGATGCTTGCACTCACTGGCTTTGGTGCGCGGCGGAGCACAACGAACACCACGCCCGAAATGGTTGCCCGCCTCCATACCACTCGACAGGCAAGCCTCTTGTGAAGGCTGCTGAACAACAGATCAAATTCGCTGGCGAATATGTAATAGGGCGTGGAAAGGCGAGCGCCAAAGGCGTTGATGTCGCGCACTACGCACGGATGGAGCCCCATAATTCCATCGAACGAGAGCAATGCCGGCAGATTGATGACGTCGCGCGGCAGAGCGCGACGTTCCATTGACCTTTCAATCATGGCGAGAACTCCGCACAAGCTTCTTTGCTTCAGTTGCTGGTTCCGCCGAACCTCGCAAACAAGATAGTTCGCGCACTCCGCCAGACAAGCAGTTCTGCTGTCTAATTAGAGTTGACTCTAATTCTTCTATTAAAGCGAAGAATAGACGGTTCAACAAAATTAGCGCGATACACGAAAACGCGCAGATCGACGCTGCCCAGGCGGATGAATTGAGAAACACTTTTGGGTTTTTGGACGCCGGCAACAAGGAGGCTCGGCACGCTCAACTGACCGGCGTCCAAAAAGCGCCAAGGCACGAAGTCGCGGGAAGTTGGGCACCGATAGTGCGGCGAGCGCTATGGGGATTTAATGTTGGTGCCGATGTCGATGACGTGGGTGATGTTAGCCTGATGCCAGCTGGATATCTGCGCGCACGCGAGATCGGGCGAGTGCGGGAGGAGCTTCGGCGGTCGCTTGGATCGGATCGAGGGGCGATCCGCACGCTGACGGATGCCATTGGGTTGAGCGAGATCGCCGCCGGCGCGGGACCAGCATATCGGAAGCAGATAGTCGCATCGCTTACAGGGCGTCTGGCTCATGAGGTGTCGATCCTGTTTG
>NZ_JADPKQ010000439.1:0-10506 GCF_023074015.1 Bradyrhizobium sp. 142 | reverse complement strand
CCCAAGATACCCCACGGGATCGCATCCCAATCAGCAAAGTCTCTTCTCTACAACAACATAGACAGATGGGTGTTCTGATGCGCGGTTGTAGAAGTCGAGGTATCGGCCGATCGAGGCACGAGCCTCGCTGACGTTGTTGTAGGCCCTCAGGTATACCTCCTCGTATTTGACGCTGCGCCACAATCGCTCAACGAACACGTTGTCACGCCAGGCGCCTTTGCCATCCATGCTGATGGCAATGCCGTTGCTGGCGAGTAGGCCGGTAAAGTCCGTGTCGGTGAACTGCGAGCCTTGATCGGTGTTGAATATCTCCGGCTTGCCGTGACGTGCCAGAGCATCCTCCAGCGTCTCGACGCAGAAGGCTGCTTCCATGGTGATCGACAGCCGCCACAACAGAACACGACGTGTTGCCCAGTCCAGCACCACGGCGAGATAGACGAAGCCCCTCGCCATCGGGATGTAGGTGATGTCCATCGCCCAGACCTGGTTCGGCCGTGTGATCTCCATGCCGCGCAGCAGATACGGATGGATCTTGTGGCCGGGTTCCGGCTTCGTCGTGCGCGGACGGCGATAGAGCGCCTCTATCCCCATCCGCCGCATCAGCGTCTTGACATGCCGGCGGCCGATCTTGCACCCCTCGGCAGCCAGCAGGCCTCTCAACATTCGCGAGCCGGCGAAGGGAAACTCCAGATGCAGCCGGTCGAGACGCCGCATGATCGCGAGATCGGCGTCCGGCACCGGACGCGGCAGGTAATAAATGCTGCCCCGGCTGATCTGCAGTACCTCCGCCTGCCTGGTGATCGACAGATGGTGCTCACGGTCGATCATCGCTTTGCGCTCAGCAATCCCGCCTTGGTGAGCGCTCCTTCTAAAGTCAGCTCTCCGATCTTGGCGTGCAGCGACTTCACGTCGATCGCAGGCGCGGCGGGCGCAGCGCTGCCAGGTCCAAAAACTCCGCACGCGCCGCCTTCCAGCTGCGCCTTCCACGCCGTGATCTGATTGGGGTGGACGTCGAACTGCTCGGCCAGTTGAGCGATCGTCCGGTCGCCCTTGACGGCGGCAAGCGCCACCTTCGCCTTGAAGGCCGGTGTGTGGTTCCGGCGTGCTCGTCTGCTCATCGTCGCTCCTGATTCGCAGGCATCAGCGTGCCCGCTGTCAGGCAGAAACTCCACTTATCGACCTGTTCAAATTTGCGGAGCCGGCTCTGTCAACCGGGCCCAGCGCGTCCTTTGAAGTGGACCCTATCCTGAGGCCAGCATTATCAGGCTTTTCTATTCGGCAGGCCTTTCAGAACGCGTAGCGTTTTTTCGACATTGGACTACTCTGAGAGACAATGATAGGGACCCCCGCGGTTTCTCCAAATTTGGCACCTGCAGACGCAGACGAGTTATGCGAGATACACAAATCACATTGTTCAAATGAGCCGGGTTTATTGAATTGAAAACAAAATTACATCGCGAGAGACGCGCCTTCGGAGAAGACACCAGGAACGATAAGACAATAGAAACGGATGCTCAAACTCGATACATTGAGACGCGACGCTTACTCAACAGACACATGACAGACGGCACACAAAATTAGCAATACAGGCGTTATACCGAGACCCAGAACTGAACAAAGAGAAATGACCGGAACACAGGTGCAATAAAGACGAGAGGTGGTCGCAAACACAAACACAAGGGACATCTTGAAAACGCCATACGGCGAAGCCAACAGACCCTCAAACAGGAACGTCAATCCCTACAGAAGGCGAATCTGGTGGTGACGCCTAGCGTCCCATCCTTCGAGAGAAACTCAACGATCGTCAAGCAGCACCTCCGTGACAGCCACCACGTCAAATGAGCCGAACCGCGTCCGTTTGAAAATGTCGTCATCTTCATCATAACCGATAAAGTCGGCATCGGGAATGACGACGCAACCTGCAATGTCGCTCCTCTCGACTTTCGTGCATCCGACAGCATGATACTTGCGCACTATGTCATCCTTGCTATCATAACCGTTCGGCGGGATATCCAGCACGAGCAGTTTGACACTGTCATCGTGGTCGACAAAGCGCATGTAGTCCGGAATGTAACTTAGGCTTCGCTTTCGTCCACATTCTTGTGCCGACGATAGTGGCATATATGTGTATAGTAACCTCCGGACTTCGTGCGCGCCATCTGAGTTGAGGTCCGTAATGATTCGCTCTAAGTTGTTGGTCATGGTCGGGTCATTGAGGCAGGGATAAGTATAGAATTCATCTAGCACATCTTCTCCGAGGTCGTCGTAGGCCTTCTCGGTCTTCCCCATCCACGCATCATCGTCTTCAGGGTCAATCCCATGAGCTTCCGCGGCGGCTCGAGCCCAATCACGTTGGCTCGGACACAGTGTGTTGTTGATGAAATTATTGTATTTGCTCGTCTGGGTCCGAATGTGCTCTCCTAGGTCTTCGGTGTCGGTGTCGGGAGCAATGAACCATGGGCGATCGTATGGAGGAAGAGACATCGTGAAAGAAAGGTGCAAGGTGGCGGCGGATGATGAAAATGTTAGTTGTTTGTGAGTGACGAAAGATAAGGTAACGGGCTTTGAATAGCATGCGGGTTTAAATACACGACGCGGCACGGGTCGCTTTCGGCTGATTACACCAACCAAGAATGTGTTCTCCCCCGAAGCTGGCCCTTTCGGCATCAACAGATCCCTGTCACTTTCTGGTTCGCTGCGCGAATGAGTATTTGGCCGTCACCACACGGAACGCTAAAGGTGCGCCTCTCGAACTGTAGCGCGGGCCAAGCCTCGCACAGACGGCGCAACTCTGACGCATCCAAAAGACGCCCCTTTACTGCACCGCAACGGCAGCACCCGGTTGGCTTTATTTAGATTGCGCCCCCTTTCCTGACGTAACAGCCAAGCATCCGTAGTTGCAATCAAACTCCGTTGTTTCACCATTCTCACCGCGGGTCGACATCAAAGACCTCCTGCGTTCTGCGAAAAGCCATCAAGTCTCGCGATCGTTTTCGCCAAAAGCCCACATCGCAGCTCTTCCAGAATTCTTGCGGTGACTTGCTCTTGGAAAAGGAATGTGAGGGCTAACGGCTGCACAGAAGCTACGACTCTACGCGACCTAATGGACACATCCAAAAGCTGTCCCTTTATTCCACCGCAAAGGCACAACTGACGGTTGACGAATTAAACACTAATCACCTCTATATAAACGGGCCACTCTTACAGTCCGCCACACAGCGAGCCGGATAGTATCTGTCCTAGACATCGCACCTTCACTATGGCCGACAACTATCCAGCCTACGAGCGCCCTCAATTTGAGAGCGTCTGCCTAACGGGTGTGACCGGAGACGAGCTTCGCAAGGAGCTCAAGAAGGCACTAAAAAAATACCGTAAGCAGCACCTCCCCAAAGTCCAGAAAGCCCAGGGCAAGTGGGTGGCTGCGGCGCGGGCTTATGAACAAGCTGCGGGCCGTACTCCGCGGGATTTTGGGGCGTTCGGAACCCAGCCCTGTATGACAGAGTCTCCACTCGGTGGCGCCAATGAGGCCATCGAAGTTGACAACCTCTCGGTCGCTGCTTCAGACCCCCCCCTCTTGTATGTCTATTTGCCTACTGACCTTGCACAACCCTGTGTTGCAGACAGGAGTTTCCAGGAACTACCAACTAAATATTGCCCCGGGGTTGTGATTGCAATGAACTGCCGGCCATATGATCCCTTCATCTCTGCTACATCTATATCGGGTAAGTACCACAGCCGATGGTGCACTAATGTCGAGCGCGAACAGATGCAATATTTCCTCGCTATCGTTCAGACCGACCGCTTCCGTTTCGCAGGGGACGAAGTATGGACTCGGGATACGACGAGAGGACGGTTCGACATTGTGGCCCATGGACAGATGAGCTGGCCTCCCCCTATGCCTCCCACCGACTGGCCGAGTGCGTCTGGTTGGGAGGATTAGTGGGTCGCTCTCGCCGCTAATACACTAATGTTGGGTTCTGGCCTCCTCGTAGAAATGCATTCGGTTCTATTTGTGTCGGTTCGTTCCTTAGCTGTATTGTTGTTGTTTCCATCTTCGTTGTTATGCTTTTGCGCCCCTGGCGTTCATGGTGGTGGCGTGGCATGGGGCCGTGCGACACTGGAGTGATCAAAGCCGCACCAGTCCGTTTTACTTGTTTTATTTTATTTTGTTATGGGTTGTAAGCGTTTGTTGTTGTTCTCGTTATTTCTTCTTTTACGCCTCCGGCGTCATGTTGTTGTACTGTTCACTGAATTCAATTTCTTTCGTAAACCCGAGTAAGTTGTGCCTGAACTATAGCGAGAGCTTTAAAAGCTCTCATCATCCAATCTAACTTACGATGTAAACGTCACCTCGGTTTTTTGAGCCGCGACTTCCGGACTTGCGCGAAGCGCAAGCCTCGCGCGGAGCGCGAGCCGGAAGTCGCGGCTCAAAAAACCGAGGTGACGTTTACATCACAATATATCCTGGGGGCACCGCAGCGGCGGCCCAATAAGCGTCGTTTTGATCCTACCTCTCGTGGCAAGAGGGACAAGCGAGGTTCAGATCTCTTTGAAGGGATCTGCTCCTGTCTACGCTTGACCACACGCTTAACTCGGACGTGGTGAAATGGACCCCGATTGTGGGACCACGTGGTTAGTTGGAACGCGCCGCTCCGTTTGATAGACGGAGCGCATGATGACGACGAAGACGAGACGCAAGATCGACGCGGCACTGAAGGCAAAGATCGCTGTGGAAGCCGGGAGCAGGCGACGGTGGCCGATCTGGCCCAGCGCTATGAGGTTCACCCGAACCAGATCTATGCCTGGAAGAAGCAACTGCTGGACCAGGCGGCCCGGGCCTTTGACGCGGGTGTCGGGCGGGAGAGCGAGGACGCTGAAGGATGAGGGGCTTCCGATCAATCGCAAGCGCGTGCAGCGGTTGATGCGCAGGATGGGCATAGCGGCGCTGGGACCGAAGCCGAACACGACAAGGCCGGTGCCGGGCCACAAGAGCTATCCCTATCTGCTGCGCAACATGATGATCGACCGGCCGAACCGGTGTGGGCGGCCGACATCACGTATCTACCCATCGGCCGCGGCTTTCTCTATCTCGTCGCCATCGCCGCTCCGCGTGGCGGCCTAATCCCGGCAGAGGCTCCACTTATCGACGCGGAAAGTCTGTTCAGACAAGCGGGACCAGCTCTAAATTGGGGTAAATAAGCGGCGCGCTCACCACTGAAATAAACGACACGTCTTGTTAAAAGGCCCGGCTTTATTTATGATACCACATTCATAGCCGTCGCATATGACGGTTACTAATACAACATTAAGAGCTCATAGAGCAAACAAAGAATTCAGAAACAACAAAACGCACAACACCACAAATACGCGCCAGGCCGATCTGTGGCGGCTTTGATCACGACAGTATCGCCCTCCCCCATGCCACCCCGAACGGGGGCACGCTGTCGACGGCAGCGATGAACCAGTTTTTTCCCGAAGCTTCAGGCGGAGGTTGGAGCGGAGATTGGGCCGATTTCACGTACTCGAGCCCGTGAAAGCTGCACTGATCAACAGCAAGGCGGGCATTCTGCTCAGTCAAATAGTAGTACATTGCTCGACCAGCAGCTCTGGGAAGCCGAAGAGTGTCTATTCTCCAGGCGGCCACGAGATAGGGCCCCAGCACGCCAGGAAGATCCGTGACGATTGGGCTGCCAACTGTCCACCGCGACATCGAGAGGAAGAAAAGGGAAAAACCGTTTAGTTTTGGCTTCTTGATCGAAGAAGAAACAAAGATTGTGGTGATAGAAAGACTTTGGTGATAGCAAGAGTAATGACGAAGATATAAATACGCGACTCGGATCCTTTAACCTTTTGCCTTTGCAAAGGGTGCTTCTTGGGCGAGGGTGACAGAACCGACCCTCGCATAAGGGAAGGGACAAATACTGTTCTAGCGGTGGACTACGACAGAAATAACAACATATTCTGTGCAGCAGTTAGCCCTCGCTATAGTTCGAGGGGCGCAACTTTTCGCGTTCTGCACTGGGGTACCCGGATTGCTAAGTCAACAACACGTCACATCTTTCCAAGAGCAAGTTACCGCTACGAATTCTGGAAGAGCCAGGTTAGTGCCGCTTCTCGGACAACGATGACAGAAAGTGACAGGGTTGGCATTGGAAAACGACAGAAAATGATATCCCTGATGTAAACGTCGCCTCGGTTTTTTGAGCCGCGACTTCCGGACTTGCGCGAAGCGCAAGCCTCGCGCGGAGCGCGAGCCGGAAGTCGCGGCTCAAAAAACCGAGGCGACGTTTACATGGAAATATATCCTGCCGCCGCCGCCAGTGGCAGCCGCGGCAGCGCATCGTGCTAAGCGCCTCGACCCCTGCCGCAAAGCAGAGCCGATCCAAGCTCGCCCGCACCTCTGCAGACGCTTCGTCGGCAACCCAGTCGCCCGCGGGCAGCCGGTGTGATATCTCTCGTCGCGGCGTTACTCTCCTTTGTGGAATCAGTGAAATGGACCCGCGGAGCAGATCGTGCCGTGGCGTGGTGTAGCTGGCGGTGGGGCACCGTGTTCACCGGCCAGAGCCGGGCTGTTCAGCTGGGATAGCCGGAAGGCTGACGTTGGAATCATCACTCAAGGGCGCGATCCGTTTCTAGCGCCAAGAGCTGGCTCCGCAAATTCGGACAGTAGCTTGAGTGGATTTTCTGCCTGACAGCGGCGAGGATTCTTGCCGCGAATCAGGAGCGAAGATGACGAAGAAGAGCCGCCGGACGCATTCTCCGGCATTCAAGGCGAAGGTTGCTTTGGCTGCGGTCAAAGGCGACAAGACGCTGGCGGAGCTGGCGCAACTGTTTGATGTTCATCCGAACCAGATCACGATCTGGAAAAACCAGCTCCTGGAAGGCGCCGCCGGCGTGTTTGGGCATGACAAGGCATCGGCCGAGACGCCGGTCGATTTGAAGGCGTTACATGCCAAGATCGGCGAGCTGGCGTTGGAAAACGATTTTTTGTCCGGCGCGCTCACCAAGGCGGGCCTGCTGAGCGCAAAGCGATGATCGACCGCGGTCATGATCTTTCTATCGTGCGCCAAGCGAAGGTCCTGAAGCTGGCTCGTGACCTGCCCCTGAAGTTTCACCCAGTAGCGGTTAGAGTCTCGGCGGATGTTACGCCGTTTGGCGCGGTGTGAGCAACGTGCGATCGGCGGAGCTGGTCGGGGTTGCGCAGCCGATCGCACGTTGCGGTGAGGTAGGCGGCATAGGCCGCAGGGGCCAGATAGCCGAGCGAGGAATGCGGGCGTTGGCCGTTGTAGTCGCCGACCCAATCCGCAATCTTGGCGCGGGCGTGATCGAGGCCGAAGAACAAGGTTTCGTTGAGAAGCTCGTCCCGCATCCGGCCGTTGAAGCTTTCACAGAAGCCGTTCTGCATCGGCTTGCCCGGCGCAATGAAGTGCCAGTCGATGTTGTTCTCCTCCGACCAGGCCAGCATGGCATTGCAGGTGAACTCGGTGCCGTTGTCGGAGACGATCATGCCCGGCTTGCCGCGCTGATTGATCAGCGCCGTCAGTTCGCGTGCCACCCGCCGCCCCGGGATCGAGGTGTCGGGGATGGCCGCCAGACATTCCCGGGTCACGTCATCGACGATATTCAGGACCCGGAAGCGACGGCCGCTGGCGAACTGGTCGTGGACAAAATCCAGCGACCACCGGGCGTTCGGCCGAGCCTCGACCAGTATCGGCGCTCGGGTGCCCACGGCGCGGCGGCGGGCTCGGCGCTTGCGCACGCTGAGGCCTTCCTCTCGATACAGACGGTAGATCCGGTTCCGCCCGGACGGCTCGCCCTGCTGGCGAAGCAGCACGAACAGCCGGCGGTAGCCGAACCGCCGACGGGCATTAGCAAGCTCGCGCAAGTGGCCGCGTAGTTCGGTGTCCGGCGGTCGGCACGATCGGTAGCGAACCATCTTGCGGTCAGCGCCGACGATGCCGCAGGCCCGCCGCTCCGACAGACCCATGACGCCTGCAGGTGCGCGACGGCTTCGCGCTTGGCGACGGGCCCTACCATTAATGGGATGACCCGCCCCGTCCTCTCAGTCAGACTGAGTTGGCTTTTGAAAGGAGGAAGCAATGAGGACACGGAACAAGCCCAGGCCGGCAACGGTGTTTGGGATCGACATTGGCAAGAACCTTTTCCACGTCGTTGGGCTCGACGCCGCCGGAATGCCGATCCAGAAGGCGCCCTTTCGGCGCGATACGCTCTTGCAGTTCTTCGAACGTGCAGGACCGGCTTTGGTGGGCATGGAGGCCTGCTCCGGCTCGCAATGGTTGGCCCGCAAGATCGCCGCCATGGGGCACACCGTTCGCATTATCCCAGCTCAATTCGTGAAGCCATATGTGAAGTCCAACAAAAATGACATCATCGATGCCGCGGCGATCGCCGAAGCCGTGACGAGACCAACGATGCGCTTCGTCGAGCTAAGGTCGCCTGAGCACATTGACCTGCAAGCGCTGCATCGTGTTCGCGATCGGATGATGTCGCAACGGACGTGCCTCATCAATCAGATGCGCGCTTTTTGCCTGGAATATGGGATCGCTATTCACCAGGGCGCCGGCAAGTTCAAGGCTGATCTGCCGAGGGTTTTGGCCGATCAGTCGAATGATCTAACCTCGGCGATGCGTCGCATTCTTGCATCTACATTTGACGAGCTGCGGCAGCTGGAGCTGCGGATTGCCGAGGTCAACCGCGAGATTGAGGCAATTGCCTCTCAAAGCGATAGCGCACGTCGATTGATGACCATCCCGGGCATTGGTCCGCTGGCCGCGACGACGCTTTTGGCAGCAGCTGGATCTGCCCGCCAGTTCAAAAAGGCCCGCGATATGGCAGCTTGGCTAGGTCTTGTCCCGAGAGAATATTCTACGGGAGGCAAAACGAAGCTGCTGGGGATAAGCAAGCGCGGCAATCGATATCTGCGCCGGATGATCATCCATGGCGCCCGTTCCTGCGTGACTCATCTTGATCGCTCGCGATACCGCCTTGGCGCGTGGCTTGATGGACTTCAGGCACGCATGCACACTAACAAGGTCACCGTCGCCTTGGCGGCCAAGATTGCGCGGATCGCATGGGTGGTGATGACCAAGCCCGGCGCAAGCTATGAACGGCGGGATCCGGCCTTTAGCTGATCCCGTTTGTTCCAGACTGCGAGGTTCGTGAAGGTGATGACGAAACAGTCGATCGGCGCGCCGTAAACCCTGTGCAAAAAAGCGGGCTTCGAGCCCGAACCATTTATCTGGGAACGGCACGCGCGGATCTCATCATGGCCTGGCCGCAACAGCGGCCCACTTGCAAGAGGCCGGATACATTTGTGCAGACTGCATCGTCCTCATTAAACGACCTTGCACGGGCGGGGCGGGTCATACATTTTTTGACAAAAGCTCGCGTAGCGCTGCAGCATCCAGCATCTGCTCGGCCAGCAGCTTCTTCAGCTTGGCGTTCTCGTCCTCGAGTTGCCGCAACCGCTTGGCATCGGAGACGTCCAGACCGCCGAACTTCGCCTTCCAATTGTACAGCGTCGCTTCAGAGACGCCATGCTTCCGCGCCAAATCGGCAGCCTTCGCACCTGCCTCATGCTCACGTAGCACGCCAATAATCTGCTCTTCCGTAAACCTGGCTCGCTTCATCTGTCCGTCCTTCAGAAGGCCGGACTCTAACTTCAACTGGAGGAAATCGGCAGCGGCAGGTCACTCGCAGCACGGTCTACTATGAACCTCGGCCAGTTTCGGCCGAGGACCTTGCCTTGATGCGTCGGCTCGATGAGCTGCATCTCGATTATCCCTTCGCGGGAGCGCGTATGCTGCGATCGTTGCTGCGGCGGGAGGGCGTATACGCCGGTCACCGCCACATCGCGACGCTGATGAAGCGCATGGGGATCGAGGCGGTCTATCGTCGCCCGAACACGAGCAAGCCGGCAACGGGCCACAAGATCTACCCGTACCTGTTGCGCGGATTGAAGATCGAGCGGCCCGACCAGGCGTGGGCAATGGACATCACCTACATTCCGATGCGGCGTGGCTTCGTCTATCTCGCGGCGGTCGTCGATGTGTTCAGCCGACGGGTCCTGGCCCATCGCGTCTCGATCACAATGGAGGCCGCCTTCTGCGTCGAAGCGGTCCAGGAGGCGTTGGCGAAGCACGGCAGGCCCGAGATTTTCAACACGGACCAGGGCAGCCAGTTCACCAGCCTCGAGTTCACCGATGTGCTGCTGGACGCGAAGATCGCCATCAGCATGGACGGCAAGGGCGCCTGGCGCGACAACGTGTTTGTCGAGCGGCTCTGGCGCACGGTCAAATACGAAGAAGTTTATCTCCGCGCCTACGACAGCGTGTCCGAGGCGCGAGCGTCAATTGCCAAGTATCTGGCCTTCTACAATCAGGGACGCCTATAGCGCGACAATCTGGATGGGAAGCGCGCGACAATCAGGATGGCGAGTCGGTGTCGCGGCGAGGTGATGATTGCCGCGATGATTGTCGCGCGCAA
>NZ_JADPKQ010000502.1:0-85282 GCF_023074015.1 Bradyrhizobium sp. 142 | reverse complement strand
CCCCGCCGACTTCCTGCTCAATTTGATCGCCTATAACCTGATCCGCATTCCCAAACTGCTTGCCGCTTAGCCTCCCTGCCCCAGGGGGCACCCAACACCAGGCTAGAAAATTACATCCAACTCCAAAGCGCCGTCCCAACAACGACCGGCCAGAATACAAAAACCCTCCAGTTCAGGGGTTTTTCAGCAAACTGTTAGAGGCGAAAGCCTATCCCGCGCCTGCGCGCTTCTTCTGCCAGACCAGATGCACGGCGCAGGTGCAGCCCGGCGGATGCGAGGCAAGCTCCTTCGAGGTCTCGTCGTTCGCCGGCGTCGCCGCGAAAGCCTTGTCGGCAGCGCCTTGCTGCGCCGGAATGTAGTTCAGGATCGGCGCCAGCCAGCGCTCGGTTTCCGCGACGCTCATGCCCTTGCGTGCGGCATAGTCCTCGACCTGGTCGCGCTCGATCTTGCCGACACCGAAATAATAGCTCGCAGGGTGTGAGAAATAGAGCCCGGACACGCTGGAGCCCGGCCACATCGCAAAGCTCTCCGTCAGCTTCACGCCGGCGGTGGCTTCCGCGTCGAGCAGCTCGAACAGCGTCGCCTTCTCGGTGTGATCGGGCTGTGCGGGATAGCCGGGCGCGGGGCGGATGCCCTGGTATTTTTCCAGGATCAGTTCGTCGGTCGAGAGTGCCTCGTCCGGCGCATAGGCCCAGAACTCGCGGCGCACGCGGGCGTGCATGCGCTCGGCAAAAGCTTCGGCGAGGCGATCGGCCAGCGCCTTGCACAGGATCGAGGAGTAGTCGTCATTGGCTTTCCTGAAGCGGTCGGCGACCACATCCTCGCCGATGCCGGCGGTGACGACGAAGCCGCCGACATAGTCGGGCACACCCGTGTCAATTGGCGCGATGAAATCGGAGAGCGCGGCGTTGAAGCGGCCTTCGCGCTTCTCGAGCTGCTGGCGCAGCGTGTGCAGCGTCGCGATCGTCCTGGTCCGGCTTTCGTCGGCATAGAGCACGATGTCGTCGCCTTGCGCATTCGCCGGCCAGAAGCCGACGGTCGCGCGCGCCCTGAACCATTTTTCTTTGACGATCAGGTCGAGCATCTTGCGCGCATCGTCGTAGAGCGAACGCGCGACCTCGCCGACCTTGGCATCGTCGAGGATGGCGGGGAAGCGGCCGGCGAGCTCCCAGGTCTGGAAGAACGGCGTCCAGTCGATATAGGGCACGAGCTCGGCGAGGTCGTAATCGGCAAAGCTCCTGGTGCCGAGGAAGGTCGGCTTCACCGGCTTGTTTGTGGCAAAGTCGACCGGCACGCGATTAGCGCGGGCCGCAGCCAGCTTCAGCCGCTTCTTGTCGGCCTGCGCGCGGAAATGCGCATCGGAGATCTTTGCGTATTCGGCGCGCACGTCGGCGGCATAGGCCTCGCGCTTCTCGGGCGACAGCAGCGCGGAGGCGACGCCGACCGCCCGGCTGGCGTCGTTGACATGCACCACAGGCCCGGCGCGATAGCTCGGGTCGATCTTCACGGCGGTATGCACGCGGCTCGTGGTGGCGCCGCCGATCAGCAGCGGCAGCTTCAACCCTTCGCGCTGCAATTCGCCGGCGAAGAACGCCATCTCGTCGAGCGAGGGCGTGATCAGGCCGGACAGGCCGACGATGTCGGCCTTCTCCGCCTTCACGGTTTCGACGATCTTCGCGGCCGGCACCATCACGCCGAGGTCGATGACCTCGAAATTGTTGCACTGGAGCACGATGCCGACGATGTTCTTGCCGATGTCGTGGACGTCGCCCTTCACAGTCGCGAGCACGATCTTGCCGGCGGAGCTCGAACCTTCCGTGCCGATGCCGTTGGCGAGGTTGCGCGCCTTCTCCTCTTCCATGAATGGCATCAGCCAGGCCACCGCTTGCTTCATCACGCGTGCGGATTTGACGACCTGGGGCAGGAACATCTTGCCGTCGCCGAAGAGGTCGCCGACCACGTTCATGCCGGCCATCAGCGGTCCCTCGATCACGTCGAGCGGTCGTTTGGAGGCCTTGCGGGCTTCCTCGGTATCCACTTCGATGAACTCGGTGATGCCATGCACCAGCGCGTGGCTGAGCCGCTTCGCCACCGGCCATTCGCGCCAGGCGAGATCGGCCTCCTTGGTCTGGGTCTTGTTGCCGCGGAATTTTTCCGCGAGCGCCAGCAGCCGCTCGGACGCGCCGGGATCGCGGTTCAACACCACGTCCTCGCAAGTTTGGCGCAATTCGGGATCGATGTCGTCATAGACGATCATCTGTCCGGCATTGACGATGCCCATGTCCATGCCCGCCTTGATGGCATGATACAGGAACACCGAGTGCATGGCCTCGCGCACCGGCTCGTTGCCTCGGAACGAGAACGACAGATTGGAGACGCCGCCCGAGATATGCGCGCCCGGCAGGTTCTTGCGGATCCAGCGCGTCGCCTCGATGAAGTCGACGCCGTAATTGTTGTGCTCCTCGATGCCGGTCGCGATCGCAAAAATATTGGGATCGAAGATGATGTCTTCCGGCGGGAACCCGACGCGCTTCACCAGGATATCGTAGGCGCGCTTGCAGATCTCGGTCTTGCGCGTGAACGTATCGGCCTGTCCGACCTCGTCGAACGCCATCACCACGACAGCCGCACCGTGACGCCGGGCGATCTTCGCTTCGTGGATGAACTTCTCCTCGCCTTCCTTCATCGAGATCGAGTTCACCACCGGCTTGCCCTGAACACATTTCAGGCCCGCCTCGATCACCGAGAATTTGGAAGAGTCGACCATCACCGGCACGCGGGCGATGTCGGGCTCGGCGGCGACGAGGTTGAGGAAGGTCCGCATCGCGGCTTCCGAGTCCAGCAGACCCTCGTCCATGTTGACGTCGATGATCTGTGCGCCGTTCTCGACCTGGTCGCGGGCAACTTGCAGCGCGGCGGTGTAGTCGCCGGCGGTGATCAGCTTGCGGAAGCGCGCCGAACCCGTGACGTTGGTGCGCTCGCCGATATTCACGAAGGGGATCGCGTCCGTCAGAATGAAGGGCTCGAGGCCGGAGAGCCTCAAGCGAGGCTCGATCTCTGGCACGACGCGCGGCTTGTGCGGGGCAACCGCAGCGGCGATCGCCGCGATGTGGTCCGGCGTGGTGCCGCAGCAGCCGCCGACGATGTTGACGAGGCCATCGCGGGCAAACTCGCCGATCAGGCGGGCCATGTACTCCGGGGTCTCGTCGTACTGGCCAAACTCGTTGGGCAGGCCGGCATTGGGATAGGCGCACACCAGCGTATCGGCGACGCGGCCGATATCGGCGATATGGGCGCGCAGATCTTCGGCGCCGAGCGCGCAGTTGAAGCCGATGGTGACCGGCTTGGCGTGCCGCACCGAATGCCAGAATGCCTCCGGCATCTGTCCCGACAGCAGGCGGCCGGATTTGTCGGTGATGGTGCCGGACACCATCACCGGCACGTCGATGCCGCGTTCCTCGGTGATCTCGGCGATCGCATAGAGCGCCGCCTTGGCGTTCAAGGTGTCGAAGATGGTCTCGACCAGCAGCAGGTCGACGCCGCCGTCGATCAGGCCCCGGATCTGTTCGCCATAGGATTTGCGTAAGTCGTCGAAGGTCACGGCGCGGTAGCCGGGGTTGGAAACGTCCGGCGAGATCGAGGCGGTGCGGTTGGTCGGGCCGAGGGCGCCGGCGACGAAGCGCGGCTTGCCGTCCTCGGCCTCGACACGCCGGGCTGCGTTGCCGGCGAGACGGGCGCCTTCGCGCGCCATCTCATAGACGATGTCGGTGAGGTCGTAATCGGCCTGCGCGATCGAGGTCGTGGAGAACGTGTTGGTCGCGACGATGTCCGCGCCGGCGCGCAAATAGGCGGCGTGGATGTCCTCGATCGCCTGCGGCTGGGTCAGGATCAACAGATCGTTGTTGCCGCGCAGGTCGCGGTGGAAATCCTTGAAGCGCTCGCCGCGGAAGGCGGCTTCGTCGAACTGGAGGTTCTGGATCATCGTGCCCATGGCGCCGTCGAGCACCAGGATGCGGTCGCGGGCGGCGTCGAGCAGGGCGGTTCGCTTCGGAGAGATCGGTATGGTCATGTTGTCTTACGCAGCCTTCTGGGCGCTCTTGGCGCGAATGCCGAGCAAATGGCTGATCGCGAACACGAGGTCGGCGCGGTTCATGGTGTAGAAATGGAAGGTGTCGACGCCGTGCTTCGCCAGCTTGTGCACCTGGCCGGCGGCAACAGTGGCCGCGACCAGCTTGCGTGTGTCGGGATCGTCGTCGAGGCCGTCGAACTTCTCCGCAAGCCAGTCCGGCACGCTGGTGCCTGCGCGGGTGACGAAGGCTCTCGCCTGTTTGAAATTGTGCATAGGCATGATGCCCGGCACGATCGGAATGTTGATGCCGCGGCTACGAACGCGGTCGAGATAACGGAAGTAGAGGTCGTTATCGAAGAACACCTGCGTGATGGCGCGGGTCGCGCCGGCGTCGACCTTGGCCTTCAGCGTGTCGAGATCGGCGTCGAAGTCGCGGGCCTCGGGATGCTTCTCAGGGTAGGCCGAGACCGAAACCTCGATATCGCCATGCCGCTTCTTGATCCCCGCGACGAGCTCGGCCGAGCTCTGATAGCCGTCGGGATGGGCGGCGTAGGCCGTGCCGATACCGCCAGGCGGATCGCCGCGCAGGCCGACGATGTGGCGGACGCCGACCTCGTGATAGCGGTCGACGATCTCGTCGATCTCGCCGCGCGAGGCCCCGACGCAGGTGAGATGCGCGGCCGGCAAGAGCGCGGTTTCCTTCAGGATGCGAGAGATGGTCGAATGGGTACGCTCGCGGGTCGAGCCGCCGGCGCCATAGGTCACCGAGACGAAATTCGGATCGAGCGGAGCCAGCCGGTTGATGGTGTCCCAGAGATTGCGTTCCATGTCTTCGGTCTTGGGCGGAAAGAACTCGAAGGAGATCGCCGGCCGTTTCCCGGCGAGGTGCCCCTCGGCTTGGGCAGGCGTCGTCAAGTCGGTCATGGCACCACTCACTCCAGGGTCTTCTAGGCGGGCGTCGGTCAGGTCCAGTGGAAGAGACAAGATAGGACAAAGGCGAATGGCCCGACAGCCCATCGTGGTTGGGAAATAGCCCACTATTGCGAACGTATCTGTCTAATTGGCGGCGAGAAATGGAATCTGCGTGGGACTTTAGAATCACAATATTACGCATATATTTCAGTCTGTTGTCTGGTGCGTCAAGAGAATTGCTGGCAAAATAGGTGTTGGGCAGATAGAAAATCAATGGCGGCGTTATATTCCTGTCCCAACGGCAGCGACGGTGCCAGTGCACCCGACTCACGGCCAGCACACGCCAGCCCTGCTCCTCGCCCCATTGCAGCGCTGCCGCAGCGCGTTAGCTTACCCGCCATGCTCCCGCTCTCCGTCCTCGACCTCTCCGTCGTCACCACCGGCACGAAGCCTGCCGCGGCGCTGCGCAACAGCATCGATCTGGCGCGCCATGTCGATGGTCTCGGCTATGTCCGCTACTGGCTCGCCGAGCATCATAATCTGGCGTCCGTCGCGAGCCCGGCGCCCGACGTGATGATCGGACAGATCGCTGCGGTGACGACGCACATCCGCGTCGGCTCTGGCGGCGTGATGCTGCCCAACCACGCGCCGCTGGTGGTGGCCGAACGCTTCAAAATGCTGGAGGCCCTGTTTCCCGGTCGCATCGACCTCGGCCTCGGCCGCGCACCGGGGACCGACGGCGCCACGGCCTACGCGCTTCGCAGCCGGCTTGATCGCCGCGAGGGCGACGATTTCCTGGAGCGGCTGCACGAACTGATCCTGTGGCAGACCCGTGAATTTCCCTCGGGACACCCTTACAACAATGTTGTCGCGATGCCCGACGACACGCCGTTGCCGCCGATCTGGCTGCTCGGCTCCAGCGACTATTCGTCGGAATTGGCCGCGCAAGTCGGGATGGGCTTCGCCTTCGCCCATCATTTCGCGTCCCACGACGCGATCGATGCGATGGTGCATTACCGCAACCGTTTCCAGTCCTCGGCGTGGCGCGCGAGCCCGCAGGCGATCCTCGCCGTCGCCGTCATCACCGCTGACACTGATGACGAGGCTGAAAAACTCGCCGCCTCGTTCGACCTCAACCGCCTACGCCGCGACCGCGGCCAGTACCTGCCGCTGCCGAGCGTCGAGCAAGCGCTGGCTTATCCCTATACGGATGCCGAGCGCACCTCGATCCTGCGCAACCGCTCGCGCCTGTTCGTCGGCTCGCCTGCGACGGTACAGCAGAAGCTTCAGCCGCTGATCGATGCCAGCAAGCCCGACGAGCTGATGGTGATCACCGCCGTCTACGACCACGACGCGCGCAAGAAGTCGTATTCGCTGCTGGCGGAGGCGTTCGGGCTGGCGAAGCCAGCAGCATAATCGCTCTCGTGCCCCGGACGCGGCGCAGCGCCCTTCCGCGGTGCGCTGCTGAGCCAGGGCCCATCTTGGCTCCTGGGTCCCGGCTCGCGCTTCGCGCGTCCGGGACACGAGACTAGTCCTGCTGCGTTTCGTTGAACGTCGCGCGGAACGGGTGTCCCGGATACACGCCGACGATGCGGAATTCGCGCGAGAAGAATTTCAGCTCCTCGATCGCAAACGCCAGGCCCTTGTCCTCGGGATGGCCATCGACGTCGGCGTAAAACTGCGTGGCGAAGAAATTGCCGTCGACCATGTAGCTCTCGAGCTTGGTCATGTTGACGCCGTTGGTGGCAAAGCCGCCTAGCGCCTTGTAGAGCGCGGCAGGCAAATTGCGGACCCGGAATACAAAAGTCGTGACCAGCGGGCCGGCGCCCTGCGTCGCCCATTTGGGCTCGCGCGCCAGCACCACGAAGCGCGTGGTGTTGTGGGCCTCGTCCTCGATGTCATCGGCGAGAATGTCGAGGCCGTAGATTTTTGCAGCCAGACGCGAGGCGATCGCCGCGACCGTCTTGTCGTTGCGCTCGGAGATGTCTCGGGCGCTGCCGGCGGTGTCGGCGTGCACGATCGGCTTGATGCCGAGCTTGCGGATGATGCGCCGGCACTGGCCGAGCGCATGCACATGGCTCTCGACGCTCTTGATGTCCTCAAGCTTGGTCCCCTTCACCGCCATCAATTGATGGCGGACCGGCAGAAACCATTCGCCGATGATGAAGAGGCCGGAGGCCGGGAGCAGGTGATGGATATCGGCGACGCGGCCTGCGACCGAATTTTCGATCGGGATCATGCCAAGATCGGCCTCGCCCGACGAGATCGCCGATAGCGCGTCCTCGAAGGTGGCGCAGGGCATCGGGTCGGCGTCGGGATAGGCCTCGACGATGGCGATGTGGGAATTGGCTCCGGGCTCGCCCTGGAATGCGATTCTTCGCTTGCTCATGTCTTGAAGTGCTCCTGGGTCGGCCTTGTAACAGCCGCTCAGGATTTGGAAAGTATGCTGCGGGCGGTTTCGAGATCGGCCGGGGTGTCGACCCCGCGGGGGACGGTATCGACGATGGTGAAGTCGATCCGCATGCCGGCCTCCAGCGCGCGCAGCTGCTCCAGCTTCTCCTGCAATTCCAGCGGCGACGGCGGCAGCGAGACGAAGCGCTCCAGGGCCGCGCGGCGATAGGCATAGAGGCCGATATGGTGGTAGCGCGGTCCGTCGCCGGTGGGCGCCGTGGCGCGGGTGAAATAAAGCGCCCGCATGCGCTTGCCGCCGAGCGAGGTTCCAACCGCCTTGACGACGCTGGGAGCAAGGTCCTCCTCCTCGGTATGGATCTGCGAGGCCAGCGTGGCGATATCGACGGCCGGGTCGTCCAGCGGCGGCAGCACGTCGCGAATGTTGCCGGTCGTGATGGTCGGGAAATCGCCTTGGAGATTGACCACGATCTCGGCCTTGCCTGCGGGGTCGAGCTTCTGCATCGCTTCGTGGATGCGGTCCGAGCCGGACGGGTGCTCGGTGCGGGTCATCACGGCCTCGCCGCCATGGGCGGTCACGACCGCGGCGATCTCCGTCGTATCGGTTGCAACCGCAACCCGACCGATCCTGGCGGCCTCGGCGCGCCGCAGTACGTGCACGATCATCGGCAGGCCCGCGATATCGGCAAGCGGCTTGCCGGGCAGGCGGGTGGCCGCCATGCGAGCCGGGATCAGCACCAGGATGCGGGGATCGGTCATCGGTTCAAGGGCCTGGAAATGGAGCGTTTTCCGCGTTGAGAAATGGGGTGGGGATGGGGCGAAAGCCGGCTCGCTTATACGGGTTGCCAGACCCCGGGCAAACCGATATCTCAATGGCAAAACTCGGGGAAACAATAAGGAACGTTTGATTCTCCCGAGGCGCGTCCTGGCGGCCGCTTGGCCGCTCGATCCTTCTTGCGGTGTGGGGCCTGGCCGGAAATGGACTCTTTCGAACTCAATAAGATTCTCGGTGCCGTGCTCGGCACTTGTCTCGTTCTGCTGGTGACGAGCTTCACCGCCCAGGCGCTGTTCTCGCCAAAAATGCCGGAAAAGCCCGGCTTCGAGATTGCCGTGAAGGAAGAGGCGGGCGACAAGGGTGGCGCTGCGGCTGCCGCGCCGTCCGAGCCGATCGAAAAGCTGCTGCAGACCGCCTCGGTCGAGAAGGGTGCCTCCGCCGCCAAGAAGTGCGGCGCCTGCCACACTTTCGAGAAGGGTGGCCCGAATCGCGTCGGTCCCAACCTCTACGGCGTCGTCGGCGACCACGTCGGTGAGGGTCGCGGCGGCTTCAACTTTTCGGCCGCCATGAAGGCCAAGGGCGGCACTTGGGACTTCGATGCGCTCAACAAGTTCATTGCCAATCCCAAGGCGGCTGTCCCGGGCACCGCAATGGGCTTTGCCGGCATCCCGAAGGACAGCGAGCGCGCCGACGTTATCGCCTATCTGAACAGCCTTTCCGACAGCCCGAAGCCGCTGCCCACCGCAGCGAAGTAAGGCGTTTCGACTTCGATCTTGGTACGCGGCCGGGCTCATAAGCCCGGCCGTTTCAGCATTTGGGCCTCGCGGCGTTGTTATCGGGGCGTTTGGCCGCAGCGAACCGCCTCCCGGGCTTCCAAGATGAGGAAAAAGCAACATATTCGGTCGAAACCTCGCCTATATTGGGCACTTAAAGGGGTAACCTCCTTCAAGACAGGGACGTTGATTTGGCCATCACCCGACGCGACCTCTTGCTCACCGGCACTGCTGCCGCCGCACTTCCCGCCCTCGGTTCCGGGGTAGGCGTTCCCTTGATCGGTACGGCCGAGGCAGAGGCCGCGGGCGGGTTGCCATGGCGGCACGCGCTGTCGCTGTTCGGGAACGTCAAATACCCCGCCGGCTTCAAGCGGTTCGATTACGTCAATCCGGAAGCCCCCAAGGGCGGCGCAGCGCGCCAGATCGCCGTCGGTACGTTCGACAATTTCAACATCGTCGTCGCCGGCGTGAAGGGCGCGATCGCCGGGGCCGTCGGCTTCATCTATGAGTCCCTGCTGACGGCCTCGCTAGACGAAGTCTCGACGGAGTATGGCGCGCTCGCGGAGGCCGTGAGCCATCCCGACGATTTCTCCTTCGTGACCTATCGCCTGCGCGCCGAGGCCAAATGGCATGACGGCAAGCCGGTCACCGTCGACGACGTCATCTTCTCGCTCGACGCCTTCAAGAAGCACCACCCGATGTACTCGGCCTATTACAGCCACGTGGTCAGGGCCGAGAAGGTCGGCGACCGTGACGTCAAGTTCGTGTTCGACGCGCCGGGCAATCGCGAACTGCCGCAGATCGTGGGGCAGCTCACGATCCTGCCGAAGCACTGGTGGGAGGGCACCGACGCACAAGGGCGCAAGCGCGACGTCTCCGCCACCATGCTCGAAGTGCCGCTGGGCTCGGGTCCCTACCGGATCAAGGAATTCGTTGCCGGCCGTACTATCGCTCTCGAGCGCGTGAAGGACTATTGGGGGCGTGACTTCGCCGCCAATGTCGGACGCAACAATTTCGACGAGCTGCGCTACGAATACTTCCGGGACGCCACCGTCGCGATCGAGGCATTCAAGGCCGACCAGGTCGACTGGCGTACCGAGAACAGCGCCAAGAGCTGGGCGACTGCCTACGATTTCCCCGCCGTGGCCGACAAGCGTGTGATCCTGGAAGAGTTTGCCAACCGCAGCTCGGGCGTCATGCAGGCCTTCGTGCCGAACCTGCGCCGCGCCAAATTCAGGGATCCTCGCGTGCGTCGTGCGCTCAACTACGCGTTCGACTTCGAGGAAATGAACAAGCAGATCTTTTTCGGCCAGTACAAGCGCATCAGCAGCTATTTCGACGGCATCGACGAACTGATGGCGACTGGCCTGCCGCAGGGCAAGGAACTCGAAATCCTCGAAACAGTGCGCGCGGACGTGCCGCCCGAGGTCTTCACGACGGCTTACACCAATCCCGTCGGGGGCAGCCCGGAAGCGGTGCGTGACAATCTGCGCGAGGCGCTGCGCCTGCTGAAGGAGGCCGGCTACGAGGTGCGCGATCGCAAGCTGATCGAGGTCAAGACCGGGACCCAGCTCGCCTTCGAACTCCTGAGCGCGGATCCGAGCTTCGAAAGAATCGTGCTGTTCTACAAGCCGTCGCTCGAGCGCCTCGGCATTGCAGTCAGCGTGCGAACGGTCGATCCGACGCAATACGAGAACCGGCTTCGCGACTGGGACTTCGACATCATCACTAACTCCTGGGGCGAGTCGCAGTCTCCGGGCAATGAGCAGCGCGAATTCTGGGGCTCCAAGGCCGCCGACATGGCAGGTTCGCGCAACGTTGCCGGCATCAAGAATCCCGCCATCGACAAGCTGATCGAGCGGGTCATCTATGCCACCGACCGCGACGATCTCATCGCCGCCACCAAGGCGCTGGACCGCGTGCTGCTCTGGAATCACTACGTCGTGCCGCAGTGGAATTATCCCAAAGTACGCACCGCGCGCTGGGATCGGTTCGGCCGGCCGTCGGAATTGCCCAAATACGGCCAGTCCGGCTTCCCGTTCATCTGGTGGTACGACGCAGACAGGGCGGCGCGGATCGCGAAGAAGTCGTGAAGGACATTATCCGCATGGCGCAGCCCTCACGCCGGCACGTGCTCGGCCTCGGCATCGGCGCCGTGAGCGCGTCCTGCCTGCGCGGCGCGGTCGCATCGGAAATGCCGGCCGAAATGCACGGCATCTCGGCGTTCGGCGATCTGAAATATCCCGCCGACTTCCACCATTTCGACTATATCAACGTCGAGGCCCCGAAAGGCGGTACCTTCTCGCTGATCCCGTCGGTGCGCGCCTACAACCAGTCCTATTTCACGTTCAGCTCGCTCAACGCTTACATCCTGAAGGGCGAAGGCGCGCAAGGTATGGACATGACCTTTGCCCCGTTGATGGCGCGCGCCAATGACGAACCCGACGCAATGTACGGGGTCGCAGCCAAATCGGTACGTATCTCTCCGGACAAACTCACCTACACCTTCATGATACGGCAGGAGGCCCGTTTTC
Organism: Bradyrhizobium sp. 142; assembly: GCF_023074015.1. Lineage (NCBI taxonomy): Bacteria > Pseudomonadati > Pseudomonadota > Alphaproteobacteria > Hyphomicrobiales > Nitrobacteraceae > Bradyrhizobium > Bradyrhizobium sp. 142. The sequence goes on along the minus strand of NZ_JADPKQ010000502.1, from coordinate 73,810 downwards.
ACGATGGCTCCAGGCTGACCGCGCACGACGTCGCCTTCTCGCTCAATTCCCTGAAAGAGAAAGGTCATCCTCTGATCGTCGTGCAGTTGCGCGATTTCGTGAAGGCCGAGGCGCTGGACGATGCGACGGTGACCGTGACGTTCGCGCCGGGACGCGCACGCGACGTGCCGCTCTATGTTGCTGGCCTCCCGATCTTCTCAAAGGCCTATTACGCAACGCGCCCCTTCGACGAATCCTCGCTCGATACGCCGTTGGGTTCTGGCCCGTACAAGGTCGGCAGGTTCGAGGTGAACCGCTACATCGAATATGAGCGCGTCAAGGATTGGTGGGGCGCCGATCTGCCGGTCTGCCGCGGCAGCTATAATTTCGATGCCGTCCGCTATGAATATTATCGCGACCGCGACGTCGCCTTCGAAGGTTTTACCGGCAAGTCCTATCTCTTTCGCGAGGAGCTCACCGCGCGCATCTGGGCAACCCGCTATGACTTTCCGGCGATCAAGGACGGCCGCGTCAAGCGCGAACAATTACCTGACGATACGCCCTCAGGCGCGCAAGGCTGGTTCATCAATCTGCGCCGGGACAAATTCAGGGATGCCCGGGTGCGGGAGGCCCTGATTTACGCCTTCGACTTCGAATGGACCAACAAGGCCATCATGTACGGCGCCTACGCACGTACGCAATCGCCGTTCCAGAATTCGGACATGATGGTGTCCGGGCCGCCTTCGCCTGAGGAGCTTGCGCTGCTCGAGCCATTCCGGGGCCAGGTGCCGGACGAGGTGTTCGGAATGCCCTTTGTGCCGCCGGTGTCGGACGGATCGGGGCAGGATCGCAGCCTGCTGCGCAAGGCCGGCGAACTGCTCAATGAAGCCGGCTATGTCATCAAGGACCGCAAGCGCGTGCTGCCCAATGGCGAACCTTTCACCATCGAATTCCTGAACGACGAGCAATCGATCCAGCCGCACCACGGGCCCTACCTCAAGAATTTGGCGACGCTTGGTATCGATGCCACGTTTCGCCTGGTCGACGCCGTGCAATACCGTGCGCGATTGGAGGATTTCGACTTCGATATGACCATCGAGCGCTTCTCCATGTCGGCTACCCCGGGCGACAACATGCGGGCGTTCTTTTCCTCCCACGCTGCCAAGACCAAGGGCTCATACAATCTTGCGGGTATCTCAAGCCCGGTGATCGACGCGCTGATCGACAAGATCATTGGCGCCCAAACCAGGACGGAACTGACCACCGCTTGCCGGGCTTTCGATCGTGTCTTTCGTGCCGGACGTTACTGGGTGCCGCAATGGTACGCCAACTTCCACCGCGTGGCCTATTGGGATCAGTTCAGCCATCCCGAGAAGCCGCCGAAATATGCGCAAGGGGTCGGCGCACCCGAAAACTGGTGGTTCGACGCGGCCAAGGCCGCCAAGCTCGAGCAGGCGAAGTAGTTCATGAGCGCCTATATCGCCCGCCGCATCCTCCTGATGATCCCGACTCTGCTCGGGATACTCTTCGTCTCCTTCGTGGTGGTGCAATTCGCGCCCGGCGGCCCGGTCGAGCGCGTGATCGCGCAGCTCTCCGGCGCCGACACCGGCGGCAGCTCGCGCATTTCGGGCGGCGGCGATTTTGCGCAGCGCGCGCCGGGGCAGCTCGGCGCCGGCGACGCCATCAACTCGAAATATCGCGGCGCGCAGGGGCTCGACCCCGACTTCATCAAGAAGCTGGAGGTGCAGTTCGGCTTCGACAAGCCGGCGCCGGAGCGCTTCGCGATGATGGTCTGGAATTTCGCCCGCTTCGATTTCGGCAAGAGCTATTTTCGCGACGTCAGCGTACTCCAGCTCATCAAGGAAAAGCTGCCGGTCTCGATCTCGCTCGGCATCTGGCTGACGCTTCTGACCTACCTGATCTCGATTCCGCTCGGAATCCGCAAGGCGGTGAAGGACGGTACGCGTTTCGACACTTGGACGTCGAGCGTGCTCGTGCTCGGCTATGCTATACCCGGCTTCCTGTTCGCGATCCTCCTGATCATCCTGTTTGCCGGCGGCTCGTTCTTCAACTGGTTTCCGCTGCGCGGGCTGACATCGGACGGCTGGTCGCAATTTCCCTGGTACTGGAAGATCATCGATTACTTCTGGCATTTGACGCTGCCGCTGATCGCCATGGGGCTCGGCGCGTTCACCACCATGACATTCCTGACCAAGAACTCGTTTCTGGACGAAATCCGCAAGCAATATGTGATGACCGCGCGCGCTAAGGGCTGTAGCGAGGGCCGGGTGCTCTATGGCCACGTCTTCCGCAACGCCATGCTGATCGTCATCGCGGGCTTCCCCAGCACCTTCATTCACGCCTTCTTCTCTGGCTCGCTTCTGATCGAGACCATCTTCTCGCTGGACGGGCTGGGATTGCTCAGTTTCGAGAGCGTGCTCAACCGTGACTATCCCGTTGTTTTCGGCACGCTTTATATCTTTTCGCTCGTCGGTCTCGTGGTCAACCTCATCTCCGACCTGACCTACATGTGGATCGACCCGCGGATCGATTTCGAGGCGCGGGAGGTCTGATGACGCTGGCCGCCCCGACCCCGATCGAAACCGCCACGAAGTCGCCGCTCGGCCAAATCGTGCCGATCACGGGGAAGCCGTTCGCACCGTCGCCGCTCAACAGGCGGCGCTGGGAGAATTTCAAGGCCAACCGGCGCGGCTATTGGTCGTTCTGGCTCTTCATGATGCTGTTTGTGATGTCGCTGTTTGCCGAGCTGATCGCCAACGACCGGCCGTTCCTGATCAAATATGACGGGCATCTCTACTGGCCGGCCTTCATCACCTACTCGGAGACGACGTTCGGCGGCGATTTCGAGACCGCGGCCGACTATCGCGATCCCTATTTGCAAAAGTTGATCAGGGACAAGGCCGGCAGCATCGTCTGGCCGCTGATTCGCTACTCCTACGACACCCACAATCTCGATCTGCCGACGCCGGCGCCGTCGCCGCCGACCTGGATGTTGACGGAAGCGCAGTGCAAGGCCGTCGTCGAGAAGAAGGGCCTCAAGAGCTGCCGCGATCTTGAATACAACTGGCTCGGCACCGACGATCAGGGCCGCGACGTGGTGGCGCGCCTGATCTACGGTTTCCGCATCTCGGTGCTGTTCGGCCTCTGCTTGACCATCATCTCCTCCGTCATCGGCATCGCCGCCGGCGCGGTGCAGGGCTATTTCGGCGGCCGGGTCGATCTCATATTCCAGCGCTTCATCGAGATCTGGACTGCGATACCTTCGCTCTATCTGCTGCTGATCCTGTCATCGGTGCTGGTGCCCGGCTTCTTCGTGCTTCTCGGCATCCTGCTGCTGTTTTCCTGGGTATCGCTGGTCGGACTCGTGCGCGCGGAATTCTTGCGCGGGCGCAATTTCGAGTACATCCAGGCGGCGCGGGCGCTCGGCGTTTCGAACGCCGTGATCATGTTCAGGCATCTGCTGCCGAACGCGATGGTCGCGACCATGACGTTCCTGCCGTTCATCGTGTCGAGCTCGGTGATGACGCTGACAGCACTGGACTTTCTCGGCTTCGGCCTGCCGCCCGGCTCGCCCTCGCTCGGCGAGCTGCTGTCACAGGGCAAGTCGAACGTGCAGGCGCCGTGGCTCGGCTTCTCCGGCTTCTTCTCGGTCGCGATCATGCTGTCGCTACTCATATTCACCGGCGAAGCAGTGCGCGACGCCTTCGATCCGCGCAAGACGTTCAGGTAGAAGATGGACGCGATCAACCAGCCCCTGCTCGCAGTGAGCGACCTCTCGGTGGCCTTCCACCAGGGCGGCGGCACGACGCTCGCGGTCGACAAGGTCTCGTTTCAGATCAAGCGCGGCGAATGCCTGGCGCTGGTCGGTGAGTCCGGATCCGGCAAATCGGTCAGCGCGCTCTCGATCCTGAAGCTGCTGCCCTATCCGAGCGCCTCGCATCCCTCGGGGAGCATCCGCTTCAAGGGACGCGAGCTGATCGATCAGTCTGAGCAGCAGATGCGGGAGATTCGCGGCAGCGACATCTCCATCATCTTCCAGGAGCCGATGACCTCGCTCAATCCGCTGCACACGATCGAGGCGCAGATCGGCGAGATCATCCAGCTGCACAATCCGACCAGCAACGCGCAGACGCGCGAGCGGACGCTGGAACTGCTGACGCAGGTTGGCATCTCCGAGCCCGAAACGCGGCTCAAAAGCTATCCGCACCAGCTTTCCGGCGGCCAGCGCCAGCGCGTGATGATCGCGATGGCGCTGGCCAACGAGCCGGATCTGTTGATCGCGGACGAGCCGACCACCGCGCTCGACGTCACCGTGCAGGCGCAAATCCTGACGCTGCTTGCCGAAATCCGCGCCCGGCTCGGCATGAGCCTGCTCTTCATCACCCACGACCTCGGCATCGTGCGCCGCATCGCCGACACCGTTTGTGTCATGAAAGGCGGCGAGATCGTCGAGCAGGGGCCGGTCGAGCAGGTCTTCACCGGTCCGAAGCATCCCTATACGCGCGACCTGCTCGCGGCGGAGCCGAAGCCGGATCCGGCGCCACCGCAGCCGAATGCGCCCGTGGTGATGTCGGCCGATGATCTCAAGGTTTGGTTTCCGATCAAGCGCGGGCTGATGCGCAAGACGGTCGGCCACATCAAGGCGGTCGACGGCGTCAGCGTCGTCGTACGCAAGGGCGAGACGCTCGGCGTCGTCGGCGAATCCGGCTCCGGCAAGACCACGCTGGGGCTGGCGCTGCTGCGGCTGATTTCCTCGAACGGACCGATCGTGTTTCTGGGAAAAGACATCCAGGGCTTGCGTTTCGAGGAGATGCGGCCCTTCCGGCGCGACATGCAGATCGTATTCCAGGATCCGTTCGGCTCGCTCAGCCCGCGCATGTCGGTCGCCGATATCATCGCCGAGGGTCTGTCCGTACACCAGCCCAAGCTGTCGCGCGAGGAGCGCGAGGCACGCGTCGTCAAGGCGATCGAAGATGTTGGGCTGAAGCCGGACACCCGTTATCGCTATCCGCACGAGTTCTCCGGCGGCCAGCGCCAACGCATTTCGATCGCGCGCGCGGTGGTGCTGGAGCCGGATTTCGTCGTGCTGGATGAGCCGACCAGTGCGCTCGACATGCTGATCCAGGCGCAGATGGTCGACCTCCTGCGCGAGCTCCAGCGCAAGCGCGACCTGACCTACATGTTCATCTCGCACGACTTGCGCGTCGTTGCTTCGCTCGCCAGCCACCTGATCGTGATGCGGTGCGGCAAGGTGGTCGAGGAGGGCCAGGCTGCCGAGCTCTTCAAGCACCCGAAGACGGATTACACGCGCGCGCTGTTTGCGGCGGCGTTCCGGCTTGAAACCGCGGGAAATGGGGCGTCGGCGACGTAATCCTCTTCACCTCTCCGCACGGGAGAGGTGTTTCCCGTCGCATTTGCGAGACTAACCAAGCCGCTTGATCGCGACGACCTCGCTGCCGGCGTGCCTGATCCGCGCGATCGCCGGCTCGGTCGGCTCGATCACCGTCGCCATGTGATACGCATTGGCGTGAACCATGGTGCTGCCATCGCGGACGATCGCGACGTGGCCCTTCCAGAAGATCAAATCGCCGCGCTGCAGCCTGCCTCTCTCGTGCGGTTCGATCGCGCGGCCGAGACCCGCCTGCTGCATGTCGCTGTCGCGCGGGCAGCCGATGCCTGCTGCCGTCAGCGAGACCTGCACCAGGCCCGAGCAATCGATGCCGAAACTGCTCTTGCCGCCCCAGAGATAGGGCGTGCCGACGAAGCGCTCGGCGACCGCGACGAAATCCGGCTCACGATGATCGAGCGCTGCGAGATGCATCTTCGGCAGATATGTTCCCTCGCTCGTCACGGCAAAACTGCCATCCTCGCGTGTTACCGCGAGCTTCGATCCCAGCACCAGCGTGTCGGCCGGCGGCAGCTTGATCGAGGGGCCAGGGAAGGCGAACGTCCTGAGCGCGGTCACTAGGTGAGTCGGCGCGGCCGAGGGCCGTGCCAGGCCTGCGTCGGGCAGCCAGCCGACATAGCCGTCGCCGCCAAGCTGGCCCCAGGCCCAGCCTTCGCCATTGCGATCGTAGACGGTGACGCGTTCGCCGCGCAGCGCCTGCGTCATCAGCATCGCGTTCGAGGACGGCTGCTCGCGCACCGGCGCGATCGGCTCGATCACTTCGAATTCCTCGCCTGTGGCGAAGCGATCGGCCTGCACCTTGCCTTCGAGATATTTCGCGGCGAGGTCGCCGCGCGCCGGCGTCAGCCGCGGATCATGCATAGCGCTCGCTCAGCAATGTGTAGAGTGCTCGCGCGGCCTGGCATTCGCCGCCCTCGGGCCGTGCCGGCTTTGCCGACGGCGTCCAGCCGTAGATATCGACATGCAGCCAGCTCTTCGCCTGCTCGACGAAGCGCTGCAGGAACAGCGCGCAGGTGATCGAGCCGGCAAAGCCACCCGAGGGTGCGTTGGTGATGGTGGCCGTCTTGGAGTCCAGCCACGCATCGTAGGCCGGCCACAGCGGCATGCGCCACAACGGATCGTTCTCCTTCGCCGCGCAACGCGCGACGTCCGCGGCAAGGGTTTCATCATTGGTGTAAAAGGGCGGTAAATCCGGCCCCAGCGCCACGCGTGCGGCGCCCGTCAGCGTGCCCAGATCGATCAGCAGGTCCGGCATCTCCTCGTCCGCCAGCGCCAGCGCGTCGGCGAGCACCAGGCGGCCCTCCGCGTCGGTGTTGCCGATCTCGACGGTGATGCCCTTGCGCGAGGTGAAGATGTCGAGCGGGCGGAAGGCGTTGCCGGAAACAGCATTCTCTACCGCCGGGATCAGCACGCGCAGCCGGACCTTCAGCTTCGCATCCATCACCATGCGCGCGAGCGCCAGCACGTTGGCGGCGCCGCCCATGTCCTTCTTCATGATCAGCATGCCGCTGGACGGCTTCAGGTCCAGCCCGCCGGTGTCGAAGCAGACGCCCTTGCCGACCAGCGTCACCTTGGGATGGGAGGGATCGCCCCAGCTGATGTCGATCAGCCGCGGGGCGCGGTCCGAAGCCATGCCGACGGCATGGATCAGCGGAAACTTCTGCGTCTTCAAGTCTTCGCCGACGATGCAGGCAAAGGTTGCGCCGAATTCGCCGGCGAGAGCTTGCGCCGCCGCGGCCAGCTCCTCCGGGCCCATGTCGTTCGCCGGCGTGTTGATGAGGTCGCGTGCGAGCATCGCGGCATCCGCGACGCGGCTGATCTCGGCTGCGTCGACGCCGTCCGGCGGCACCAGCCGGACCTCGGGGCGGTCTGCCTTCCGGTACCGGGCGAAGCGGTAGCTGCCGAGCGCAAAGGCGAGCGCAGCCAGTCGTGCATCGTGCGGTGCATTGGCAAAGCGATAGGTGCCTGGCGGCAACAGGCCCGGCAGAGCGCCCGGCCGGAACAGGTCGCGCGATCTGGCGCCGTCATCCTCGATGCCGAATAAAATCTGCGCGATCGTGCCGTCGGGCGCAGGCAGCGCGAGGTAGCCGCCCGGCTTGGCGGCAAAGGCGCTGGCGGTCGCGAACTGGCGTTGCGATGGCGGCAGTGCCTCGCGGACCGCGTCCCAGTTCGACTTGGTGACGAAGGTGATCGGGATGGCGGTGGACGAGGTCTCGAAGACAGAAGGCATTGGCGGGTCCGGATCGTCACATCAGCAGGTCATTCGCTCGGAGGATACTTCGCAGAGTTTTGCCGCGCCAGCAATCGGCTTGGCGGTCACCCGTCGAGCGCTACTCGCAGGGGAGGGGACATGCTAGGTTCCGACAACGGTGGCCAGGTGCGCAGAGATCGTCGACCACCGCAGACGAAGCGTGCCGGGAGGAAGTCGTAATGGACGTTGTGTGGAGCGTGGTCACATTCATGGGTCAGGCCGTCGAGGCGGTTTTTAGCTATGTCGAGCATCACCATTGGATCTTCGCGTTCCTCGCCGGTGGCTACGTCTTCTATCTGCACGACCGTTCGGTCCACGCGCGGTTCGATGCGCTCGACAAGCGCATCGACGAAATCCGCAAGCGCCTCGCGATCGAATATTGACCGGACCGGCGAAACCATCTTCGGAGGCTCTCGTGTCTCAGCCGAGGGCTGACGTTCACGCGCGCGCGCGGCCGCAGGCTTTACCAGCGCGTCGGTTGTGGCTGCAGTCGGAGTGCTGTTGAGCTGGTTGACCGAGCAAGCAGCCGGGCATTAACCGGCCGTTAGGGTTAACAGTCTATTGCTGACGCGTTCGGCTCGATCAATTGGCTCGAGAGTCAAAGCGTCATGCGTCAACGGTTCAGTCTTGCCCGGCTTCTTGCGTCCATCTCGCTGATCGCGGCGGTGGCGGTCGGCCTCGGCGGCTGCACGGCCATGTCGAAGCTCTCCGATGTCACCGGCTCGGTCGCATCGCGTGCGGAAGCCGCTCCCACCGATCCCGCGCGCGCCGCCGAAGTCTATGGCGAGCGCTATCGTGCCAATCCCAAGGACGCCGACGCCGCGCTTGCCTATGGCCAGGCGCTGCGCGCAAACGGTCAGCGCGCCCAGGCCGCTGCGGTGCTGGAGCAGGCGACCATCGCCAATCCCGGCAACAAGGCACTGCTCGCCCAATACGGCCGTGCGCTCGCCGACAATGGCAATTTCCAGCAAGCCTTCGACGTGCTGTCGAAGGCCCATTCACCCGACAATCCGGACTGGCGCCTGCTCTCGGTGCAGGGCACTGCACTCGACCAGATGGGCCGTCACGCCGAGGCGCGCTCCTACTATGCGAGCGCGCTGAAGATCGCTCCGGATGATCCCGGCGTGCTCTCCAATCTCGGCCTGTCCTACATGCTGTCGAAGGACCTGCCAAAGGCTGAAGAGGCGCTGCGGCAGGCTTATGTCTCGCCGCGTGCGAGTGGCCGGGTGCGGCAGAATCTCGGCCTTGTCGTCGGCCTCCAGGGCCGCTTCGCCGAAGCCGAGACCATCGTGAAGGCGGACCTGCCGCCGGATCAGGCCGCAGCCAATGTCGCATATCTCAAGGACATGCTGAGCCGCAGCGACGCCCCGCGCCGCGCAGCGAAGCGGACGCCGGTCGCCTCGCTCAGCCAGCCCGACTGATCAGACCTGATCTTGCAATCTTGAGGTCGCGCGCGGACCGCGTGCGGTCCGCTTTGTGTCAGTGCAGCTCCGAGATCTTGATGCCGGTCGGTCCGAGAATGACGACGAACAACACTGGCAGGAAGAACAGGATCATCGGCACCGTTAGCTTTGGCGGCAGCGCGGCGGCCTTCTTTTCCGCTTCGTTCATGCGCATGTCGCGGTTCTCCTGCGCCATGACGCGCAAGGAATGGCCAAGCGGCGTGCCGTAGCGCTCGGCCTGCTGAAGCGCAAGACACACCGATTTGACGCCTTCGAGCCCGGTGCGCCGCGCCAGATTCTCATAAGCCACCTTGCGGTCCTGCAAATAAGACAGCTCGGCCGTCGTCAGCGTGAACTCCTCCGACAGTGCGATCGACTGGCCGACGATCTCGGTGGCGACTTTCCTGAACGCCATTTCGACCGACATGCCGGATTCGATGCAGATCAGGAGGAGGTCGAGCGCATCGGGGAAAGCGCGCTTGATCGAGAGTTGACGCTTGGAGATCGCGTTCTTGAGGAACAGCATCGGCGCCTGGAGGCCGAGATAGGCCGCGCCAACGCACATGCCGATCTTGATCGGCAGCGACTGCTGCAGATGCGCGATCAGGAATACGTACAAGGTTGAGCCGACGAACAGGACCAGCGGCGCCACCATGCGGGCAAACAGAAAGGTGACGTAAGGCGCCTGCCCGCGATAGCCCGCCATGATGAGCTTGTCGCGCGCGGCTTCTTGGGCGAGCCATTTGGTAAGGTTGAAGTCCTCGACGACGCGGGAGACGAGCTGCTTCGGCGTCTGGCGCAGCGACACCTTCTCGTTCCTGTTAAGGCGTTCGCGCTCGCGCTGCCGGATGCGTTCGCGCTCGCTCGCCACCGCCTTCATGCGCTTGGAGAGGCCTTCGCCGGCGAACAGCGGCATCACCAGCGTATAGACGGTGGCGCTGGCGGCGATGGCCGCCAGCATCATAGTCATGAAGCGGACGTCATGCAGTTTCGAAACGAGGAATTCGACCATACGGCACCGTCAGAAATCGAAGTTGATCATCTTCTTCATCACCATGATGCCGATCGACATCCAGACGACGCAGGCGACCAGCATGAGCTGGCCGGTGGGATGGGTCCACAGCAGCGAGATGTATTGTGGCGTCGAGAGATAGACGAGGAACATCACGATCGGCGGCAGCGATCCGATGATGCCGGCCGATGCCTTGGCTTCCATCGACATCGCCTGGATCTTTTCCCTCATCTTCTTGCGGTCGCGCAGCACCTTGGAGAGGTTGCCGAGGGCTTCGGAGAGGTTGCCGCCGGACTTCTGCTGGATCGAGATGACGATGCCGAAGAAGTTGGCTTCCGGCAGCGGCATGCGGTCATAGAGCCGCGAGCAGGCCTCGCCGAGCGGCATGCCGATCGCCTGGGTCTCGATGATCGCGAGGAATTCGCTGCGCAGCGGTTCCGGTGCATCGGCGGCGACGACCTTGATCGATTCGAACAGCGGCAGTCCCGCCTTGATGCCGCGGACGATTACGTCGACCGCGTCGGGCAGTGCTTTCAGGAATTTGTCTTCGCGACGCTTTTTCAGGAAGCCGAGCGCCCACCGCGGCAGGCCGAACCCGCCGGCAAAGGCGAGGCCGCCGGCGCCGAGCAGCCCGCCCCCGACGAACAGGGCGATGGCGAACAGCACGCCCGCCACGACGGCGGACGCGATCCAGAATTTTTGCGGCGCCCAGTCGAGTCCCGCCTGCGACAGGCGGACGTTGAGCGGAACGCTCTTCTCCTGCTGGCGCCGCGCCTCAAGATCCTTGAGCGACGTCTCGACCTGCTCACGGCGCGAACGCTGGGTCTTCTCGGTCTTGGCTGCGGGCGCGTCGGCGCGCGCGATCGAGGCGCGGCGGCTTTCTGCCTTCCGCTCGCCGGACAGCAACGGATAAAGGAAAACCCAGCCGATACCGCCGACGGCGGCGGCGGCAAGAAACGCGAGAGCGAGGACCTGCATGTTCATGACCGTGCTGACCTGCTCATGTCGTCGGCGCCACTTCCGCCGCGTCGAGCGCAGCAGCAAGGCGCTTCTCGTCGCCGTAATAGCGGGCGCGTTCCCAGAACTTAGGGCGGCCGATGCCGGTCGAGCGGTGCCGGCCGATGATCTTGCCGTTGGCGTCCTCGCCGACCATGTCGTAGAGGAAGATGTCTTGGGTGATGATGGTGTCGCCCTCCATGCCCATCACCTCGGTGATGTGGGTGATGCGGCGCGAACCGTCGCGCAGGCGCGCGGCCTGGACGATGACGTCGATCGAGGCGCAGATCATCTCACGGATGGTCCGCGAAGGCAGCGAAAAGCCGCCCATCGTGATCATGGATTCGCAGCGCGACAGCGCCTCGCGCGGGTTGTTGGCGTGCAGCGTCCCCATCGAGCCATCGTGGCCGGTGTTCATGGCCTGCAGCAGGTCGAACGCCTCGGGGCCGCGGACTTCGCCGACGATGATGCGCTCAGGACGCATGCGCAGGCAGTTGCGCACCAATTCGCGCATGGTGACCTGGCCTTCGCCTTCGATGTTGGGCGGGCGGGTTTCGAGCCGCACGACGTGGGGCTGTTGCAGCTGCAGTTCGGCCGCGTCCTCGCAGGTGATGACGCGCTCGTCGTGCTCGATGTAATTGGTCAGACAGTTGAGCAGCGTGGTCTTGCCCGAGCCGGTACCGCCGGAGATCAGCACGTTACAGCGGACGCGGCCGATGATCTGCAGGATTTCCGCGCCCTCCGGCGAGATTGCGCCGAACTTGACGAGCTGATCCAGCGTCAGCTTGTCCTTCTTGAACTTGCGGATGGTGAGCGTCGGCCCGTCGATCGACAGCGGCGGCACGATGGCGTTGACGCGGGAGCCGTCGGCGAGGCGCGCGTCGCAGATCGGCGAGGATTCATCGACGCGCCGGCCGACCTGGCTGACGATGCGCTGGCAGATGTTGAGGAGCTGCTGGTTGTCGCGGAAGCGAATGCCCGTGCGTTGGATCTTGCCGGCGACTTCGATGTAGACGGTGTTGGCGCCGTTGACCATGATGTCGGCGATGTCGTCGCGCGACAACAGCGGCTCGAGCGGGCCGTAGCCGAGAACGTCGTTGCAGATGTCGTCGAGCAGCTCTTCCTGCTCGGCGATCGACATCACGATGTTCTTGATCGCGATGATCTCGTTGACGATGTCGCGGATTTCCTCGCGCGCCGACTCGGAGTCCAGTTTGGCGAGCTGGGCGAGGTCGATGGCCTCGATCAGCGCGCCGAAGATGGTCGCTTTGACCTCGTAGTAATTGTCCGAGCGACGGCTCTCCAGGGCCGGCGCAGGCCTGGTGGGGGCGAGCGGCGGCGAGGCGACGGCCGGCGGGGGCGCGCGTGACACCACGGGCGCCGGAGCCGGGGCAGGCTCTGGCGACGCGGCGCCGGGCTTCGGGGCCCGAGGGTCGGTGTCTGTTCCGCTACGCTTACCGAACACTTAACAACTCCATGCGGCGGCTTATTTTCCCCGCAACTTCTCAATCAGGGGTGAAAGGAAGGACGACTTTTGCTTCTTGGTCTCGCTGCGGCCGGTCAGGCGCTGGGCGATCTGAAGGAACATCTCGATCGATTTGTGGTTGGCCGAGATCTCCGCGATCATCTGACCGTTATTGGCCGCCGAACCGAAGATCTGCGGCTCGAACGGGATCGAGACGACCGGCTGGCTCTCGATCGCCTTGGCAAACTCGGCGGCGGCGATCTCGGGCCGTTTCGGCACACCGACCTGATTCAGGCAGTAGAGCGGCGGCCGGTCGTTGGGGCGTGCGGCCTTCAGCAGATCGAATAGGTTCTTGGTGTTGCGCAGGTTGGCCAGATCAGGCGCGGCCACGATCAGGATATCGTCCGCCCCGATCAGGGCGCGCTTGGTCCAGCCGGACCACTGGTGGGGAATGTCGAGCACGATGCAGGGCATGGTCGAACGCAGCGTGTCGAACACGGAGTCGAAGGCGTCGGTGCCGAAATCATAGACCCGATCGAGCGTCGCCGGCGCCGCCAGGAGGCTGAGGTGGTCCGTGCACTTCGACAGCAGGCGGTCGATGAAGGCGGTATCGACGCGGTCGGGCGAGAACACGGCGTCCGCTATGCCTTGCGGCGGATCCTGGTTGTAGTCGAGCCCAGCGGTGCCGAAGGCGAGGTCGAGATCGGCGACCACCGCGTCCATAGCAAGGTCGCGCGCGATTGCCCAGGCGACGTTGTGGGACACGGTGGAGGAACCGACGCCGCCCTTGGCGCCGACGACAGCAATGATGCGTCCGACCGCCTTGGCTTCCGGCGCGGAGAACAGGTTGCAGATCGAGCGCACGACATCGATGGCGCCGACCGGACCGAGCACGTAGTCGCTGACGCCGCGGCGGACCAGCTCGCGGTAGAGCGTGACGTCGTTGATGCGGCCGATCACGACCACGCGGGTACCGGCGTCGCAGACGGTGGCGAGGTGGTCGAGGCCCGTCAGGAGGTCGTTGCGTCCGTCGCTCTCGAGCACGATCACGTTCGGCGTGGGCGCAGAGCGATAGGCCTCGATCGCGGCCGCCATGCCGCCCATCTGGATCTTCAAATGGGCCTTGCCGAGACGGCGATCCTCGCCGGCCGACTGCACGGCGGCAGCGGTCTCCACGGTTTCGCAGAACGCCTGGACCGAGACGCGCGGCGCGGGCGCGATGTGCTCCTCGGCAGGCGGAGACGGAGTTTCCGGCTGCTCTTCTTGAGTCTGGCGAGCGTAGCTGATCATTTGCCGGTGTCGCTGAGTTTGGCCTTGTCGGCCTCGGGATAGGACACCGCTGTCGGCGCCCCCTTGCGATACTTCTCGAAGGCGGCGTTGCGCCGTGGCGTGTAGGAAGGTGTCTCAGGCCGCGGCTGCTCGAGGTCCGACGGATTGTCGACCATCGCCGCGAGATTGCGCTGATAGGCGCAGCCGAAATTGTAATATTGCTTGTTCTCGAACCAGCTCTTGTTCTTCATCGAGGGACCGATGTCCTCCGGCCACAGCCCGCACGGGCCTGCGACCGCGGCGATCTTGGAATAGGTGAGCCGGATCGGCGGGAGGAAGCGCTTGTCTTCCGGCTGATATGGGCGAACCGTGATGCCGCGCGGCGGAACGCCAGCCGCTGCCAGCATCGCCTGGATCTCACGCATCGTCTCCGCCACGGGATGCGCGTTGGGCGTGCCGGACGGTGCGTCGATATGGATGGCGCCGGTACCTTCGTGCAGCCAGGTCGACGCCACGCCCATCACGTCGGCGCGCTGGGCGGCAGTCAGCCCGCCGCGGGCGTGGCCGACGAAGACGACGATCGAGCGGTTCTGCTCCTCGATCGCGATCGGGTGGCGCTGCTTGTAGTCGTCGGGAATGGAGGCGGTGGCGACCTCGTCATGCTGGCAGCCGCCGAGCGCGAGAGCGATACCGACGAGCGCGCCACCGAAGCCGATGGCGCGTTTGCGAATCTGGGGTGGTCTTATAATCATAACGAAGTCCCCGTTCCGCCTCAATCGGTGATGAAGCCGTAGGTGCCGCGGTAATTCCGGCCCAGTTCGGTCCGGCCAGGCACGCCGTAGAGGCGGTTGATGTTGCCGAGCAGATCGGCCTGCGGATCCGCGGGCGCTGCAAAGCCGTCATCCGGACGCGATAGATCCTTCTGCGCCACCGCTCGTACGATGTAGGGCGTGACGATGACGACCAGCTCGGTCGCGTTGTTGACGAAGTCGCGGCTGCGGAACAGCGCGCCGAGGACTGGAAGCTGCGTCAGGCCCGGCAATCCGCTGACTGCCTGCTTGGTCTGCTCCTGGATCAGCCCGGCCATCGCCATCGCGCCGCCGGACGGAATCTCCAGCGAGGTCTCCGCGCGGCGGGTCTTGATCGAGGGCACGGTCAGCGAGTTCACCGAGCTCGATGTCACGGCCTGCGACAGCGTGATCGCGTTTTCGTTGGACAATTCGGACACTTCCGTCATCACCCGCAGGCTGATCTTGCCTTCGCTCAGCACCACGGGGGTGAAGTTGAGCGAGATGCCGAACTTCTTGAAGCTGATCTGGGTGGTACAGACGTGCGTGGTGGGATCGCAGGCATAGCCTGCCGGCACCGGGAATTCACCGCCGGCGATGAAGGTCGCCGACTCGCCGGAGATCGCGGTCAGGTTCGGCTCGGCCAGCGTGCGGATCACACCGGCGGATTCCATTGCGCGGAGCGTCGCCTGCACCGACGGGGTCGCGCCGAATTTCGTGGTCAGATTGTTGCCGTCGACGAGATTCTTGCCAAGGGCTGTAAACGGGTTGGCGTTGGTGAAGCTCACCACCGACGTGCCGTAGTTGAGGTTCGCGGAGAGGTCGATGCCGAGTTGCTTGATGATGCTGCGGGCGACTTCGGCGACCGTCACCTTCAGCATGACCTGGTCACGGCCGCGGACCACGATCGAGTTCACCACCTTGTCGGCGCCGCCCGCGAGCCGCGCGGCGAGATCGTTGGCCTGCTGCGCTTCCAGCGGATTCACCGCCGAACCGGTCAGGACGACGCCGTCGCCGAGGCCGTCGATCTGGATGTCGGAATTGGGCAGGATCTGCTTCAGTGCGGCCCGCGCGCCGTTGAGATCGCGCTTGACCGCGATATCATAGGCCGCGATCTGCTGGCCGGCGGAATCGAAGAACACGATGTTGGTCTGGCCGACCGACGCGCCGATGATGTAGGCGCGCTGTGCCGAGCGGACCACTGCATTGGCGATCTTGGGATCGGCGACGAGCACGTCCTTGATGTCGCGCGGCAGGTCGATCACGATCGACTTGCCGATGCCGAGCGAGAGGAAGCGCGCGTTCATCTGGCCGTCGGCCGCGACCGGGGCCACGGGGCGGTAGTCGGCGGCGATGACCGGCACCAGCGCCGGATTGAGAGTCAGCGCGAGAGTGGCCGAAAACGACAGACTGCGGACCAGGGAGGTTCGCATCGTCGACGATTTTGCCCCACATTTCATATCGACTGCCCTCATCGTGCCTTCGCCGCCTGGCTTAGGACGCCGTAGCGAATGACCGAGATGCCGTCTCCGCGTGGCTTTTGCGTTTCGTCCAGCGTGTTGTCGCTCATCTTGACGTCGGCAATGCTGCGCAACGCCAGTGACAGTGTGCCGCTCTGGCGGGCGGCGGAAAGGGTCGAGGTCTGCTGGGGATTGAGTTCGAGGGTAACGGTCTTGCCGACCACCGAGTTCTGACCGTCCTTCTCCTTCGGCGCCTGGTCGATGGCTAGCACGCGGATATTGACCAGGATGATCTCGGACGAGACGATGTCAGGGGCGCCGGAGCTCTGGTCCGGATTCTTGAGGCGTCGGGTCAGGAGCACGTCGACGCGATCGTTGGGCAGGATGAAGCCGCCGGCGCCGGTCTCGGGAGAGATTTCGGTGGAGATGGCACGCATTCCGCTCGGGAGGATCGCGGCCATAAAGCCGGAGCCCTCGGCTTTGACCAGCTTCTGGTCGCGGATCGGCTCACCCTGAATGAAGGGGGCGCGCGCGATCGAGCCCGTGACCTGGGTCACGCCCTCGGGACGTTCGTTGCGGCGGATGAAAGTGGCGCTGGCGGTTGCTGAGGGCCAGGTCTGCCATTGCACGTCTTCCGGCTTGACGGTCTGACCGAGGCCGATGTCGTTCTTGGCCACCAGCACGTCGACGGTCGGAAGCTGCGCGACCGGAGCTGCCGGAGGCGGCGCAGAATTGTCCGAACCGCTCGCCAGGTACGCGGCGACGCCGCCGGCGCAGATGGCGACCGTCAGGACGACAATGCGTGCCCTATTCATACGCTCACTTTCCAACTAAACGCCGCGACGCTTCCGCCGCCGTAATCGGCAGTTGACCAGCTATTCGTCAAAGCATGGTTAATGAGGCGTATCTAAATCGCCTTGACGCCGGGTTGATCCCGGTGCGTTCAGCGCAGTGCGAGGTGAGCGAGGTCGATCGCTTTCACCCATTCGGTCTCCGGGTAGACCATCAGCGCGCTCAGCGCGAGCGCAATGCCGTAGGGAATGCCGCTCTCCTTGGCGTGCAGCCGGGCGAGCCAGGCCTGGCCCGCAAGCCCGTAGGGCAGCGGCCATTGCCGGAATTGGAGCAGAAGCAGCGTCAGCACCCCGCCGAAAAGCGAGGCGTAGAGCAGGAAGTTCATCAATTGCGCGAAGCCGAACCACAGCGCGACGGAGGCCGCGACCTTCGCGTCGCCGCCGCCGACCCAGCCCATTGCAAAGCAGCTGAAGGCCACGACCAGGACAAGCGCGCCGGCGCCGACATGGCTCACCATGTCGTAAGGTGCCATGCCACCGGCAATGGCGAGTGCGAAGAAGCCCGCACCGAGCGCCAGCGACACGCGGTTCGAGATGGTCATCGTGAAGAGGTCGCTCGCAGCGGCGAATGCCATCAGGGCCGGAAACAGCATAAGGCGCGCAAGGTCGAGGATCATGGGCTGCGTCTTGAGGCCTGGGTTTGTCGCCGGATCGGGGCGTCGCCGGCAATGCTAGCCGGCAGTGCTAAACAAACCGACAATGGCGACAGCAGCTTTGGGGTCGGAGCTCGCCGCCGGGGACTCTCTCACCAGAGGCTGGCAATGCGCGCGGCGAGCGCGACCATCGCAAGCAGCAGCGCAAGGCAGACCCAATATGTCGGCGCCTCGGTCCGCGCCGCGTCTGCCTGGCTTGCCGCAAATGCGGCATCGGTTCTGTATTTTCGCAACGCCACTGGAACTCGCCGTGTCCGAAAACACAAAGGCCCCGGAGGTCCGGGGCTTTTGCCGTCGTGCGTCGGTCGCTTACTTCAGCGACGAACTGATCGAGGTGAACTTGGCATTCAGCGTGGTGCCGAGATTGTTGACGACGGTGATGATGGCCAGCGCGATGCCGGCGGCGATCAGGCCGTATTCGATGGCGGTGGCGCCGGACTCATCCTTCACGAAACGCGCGATCAGGTTGTTCATGAACTAAACTCCATCTGGGGTGGGGTCGCCTCATCGGCGCTATTGACGCGATGACCATGAGAGCCGAGCTCTTTCGGTAGAGTTAATTCAGCCCGGGAAACCCGGCGTCTGCGCGGTGCTTTTGGCCAGAGTGAATTTCGCCTTAAGACGGCAGTTGCAATTCGCTCGTGCTCGGAATGCGCTGCTGGTGCACGGCGAACTTCACCCTCCCTTAAATCTAGCGGAGTAGGCCTAGAGGAGACCAGGAATTCGGAAGCGAGGCGACGATGTCGAGCCTACCCATGCAGGTTGCCCTGATGCTCGGCGAGACCATCGAGAAGGTGATCCCCATTACCTTCGGGCTGGCGGTGGTCTTCACGGTGCTCGAGCATTTCTGGGCCTGCAATCCCGGCGCGCCGTGGTGGCGAAAGCGGGAAATCATCACCGACATCTGCTATTGGTTCTTCGTTCCGGTGTTCGCCCGCACCATGCGGATTGGGCTCTTGATCGTCGGCGCAGGCGTCGTCTTCAATATCCACGACGCCGACGATCTCATCGCCTTCTACGACAATGGTCATGGCCCGCTGTCGCAGCTGCCGCTCTGGGTACAGGGCGTGCTGTTTGTGGTTCTGGCCGATTTCATGCTGTACTGGCTGCACCGGCTGTTTCACGGCGGCGGGTTCTGGAAGTACCACGCGATCCATCACTCCTCGGAGGAGCTGGGCTGGATTTCGGCGGCCCGCTTCCATCCCGTCAATCTCGTGCTTGGCACGATCGGTGTCGACGTCGTGTTGCTGATGGCCGGCATTTCCCCGAACGTCATGATCTGGGTCGGCCCGTTCACCACCTTCCACTCGGCCTTCGTGCACGCCAACCTGAACTGGACCTTCGGGCCGTTCAGATATTTGCTGGCGACACCGGTGTTCCACCGCTGGCATCACACGTCGCTCGAAGTGGGCGGCGACACCAATTTCGCCGGAACGTTTCCGATCTGGGACATGATGTTCGGCACCTTCCGCATGCCGGCGGGTGAATTGCCGCAGGACTACGGCAAGGACGAAGCGACCATGCCGAAGGAGATTGCGGGCCAGCTCGCCTATCCGTTCCGCCGCTAGGACCGGATACGGGCCTTGAGGCCGCAAAACGCCGGTCAGTTCAAACAATAGTCGGCGAGTTTGCGGAACGTTCACGAATTGAGGGCAGGCTAGCCGTGTCGGGCGCCGGCTCCGCTTTCCGAATCGTTTCTGCCGGTTTGTGACGTCCCGGGAGTAAGTGTATGCGTAAAGAGTTGCTGCGCCGCCGCGCGCGCGTCTGCCTTCTGGTTGCGGCCGCAGTGCTGGCGTCGCCAGCCGCTGGCCAAGCCGAGTCCACCGCCGACGCCATCGCCGTCAATGTCGACCAGGCCAAGCTGGTGCGGCTGCCCGGCAAAGTGGCGACCATTGTGGTCGGCAATCCCCTGATCGCTGACGTCACGCTCCAGCCTGGCGGCATGATCGTCGTGACCGGGAAAGGCTATGGCGCCACCAATTTCGTCGCGCTGGACCGCGGCGGTGAGATTCTGGTCGATCGCCAGATCCAGGTCGAAGGTCCGAGCGACCGGCTCGTCACCGTTTATCGCGGGATCGAGCGCGAGTCCTATAGCTGTATGCCGATCTGCCAGCGCCGCGTGACGCTCGGCGATAGCGATGCGTACTTCAACAACACGATGAACCAGGCCGGTTCGTTGAGCAGCAATGCCAGCAACGGCGGCGCAGCCGCCAAGACGAACTAGCAAGACGAACTAGCAAGACGAACTAAACTAGCAAGAGCGCGGCCGCTCGTTCCAACATGAAAAAGGCCGTGCATTACGCACGGCCTTTCCCTTGGGCTTGTTCGCTCGGCCCGATCCAGGTCGAAGGCGGGGGCTGGCTCAGCCGGCGGAGCGAAGATTGTCGGCGGCCGACTTACCCGACCGGCGATCGGCCACGATCTCGTACGAGATCTTCTGGCCTTCGCGCAGCGTGCCGAGGCCTGCGCGCTCGACGGCGCTGATGTGTACGAACACGTCCTGGCCGCCGTCGTCGGGCTGAATGAAGCCAAAGCCCTTGGTCGCGTTAAACCACTTCACGGTTCCCATGCTCACGGGGGTAGTTCCTTCTCAGATAACACAATGTAAGAGCCTGCTCGCGCAGGCAGGTTAGATCGAATTTTTGGAAGGGTCGTCAGCGTGTCTGAACCGGCTGTACCGGTGGATGCCAATGTCGTCCGGCCGAAAATCGATAAGTTGATTTTATTGGAATTAAGACGCCAAAACAATCCTGCGCGCACGATTTTTTGATCCGCCGCGGTTTGCGCGGCGGACCAGCATGCAGGTCAGCATTTTAATTCCGCAATTGCGTGCGGATGGATCACTTAGCGTCGGCGGAACTGGCCACCCGCCCCGCGCCGCGGCGGTCCACTGGACGTGGAGGGACGTTCGTCCTTGTGACGGAAAATCAGCCGGCCCTTTTCGAGGTCGTAGGGCGACATTTCCACCGTCACGCGGTCGCCCGCCAACGTCTTGATGCGGTTCTTCTTCATCTTGCCGGCGGTGTAGGCAACGATCTCGTGCCCGGCGTCGAGCTGCACACGGTAACGCGCGTCGGGGAGGATTTCAGTGACCAGTCCTTCGAACTGGATCAGCTCTTCCTTAGCCATGAATTACTCCAGGTCGATGGTCGGCTAATTCGAATAGGGTTTGCGGGTCGGTTGGCCCATCGGCCGACTCTCGCGGCGCAAAAAGGCCACGCCTTGTATCCCATCAGGCTTGCCTGCGCTATGCGCCGAACGCTGTTCCGGTCGGTCGGTTGACGATGAGTGCATTTTTCCACCGGACTGGCGGCGGCGAGATCCCTTGGCGGCGTTCTGGCTGCTGCCGGGCCGTCCGTCAACATGCCGGCCTTCACCGTGCCGACCTTCGCCGGGCCTTCCATCGCCCTGCTTGCCGGCGCTATGCCGTCCGTCACTACGCCTTTCGTCGGCGCGTCGGCCCTCGCCGTTGCGTCCCTCACCATGCCTTGCGCCTTGCGGGCGTTGGCCCGGGCGGCCCGGGCGTCCCTGCCGCTGCTGTGAGGCGGCTGGGCCCGCATCGTTGCGCCCTGCGTCCGTGCGGTGGTCCTCCCGCGGCAGCGCCACGCGGATCAGCCGCTCGATGTCGCGCAGATAACCGAGCTCCTCACCGCCTGCGACCAGCGAGATCGCGGTGCCCTCGGCGCCGGCGCGCGCGGTGCGGCCGATGCGGTGGACATAGGTCTCGGGCACGTTCGGTATGTCGAAATTGATGACGTGGGTAATGCCGTCGACGTCGATGCCGCGGGCGGCGATGTCGGTGGCGACCAGGGTGCGGATCTCGCCGGAGCGGAACTGCGCCAGCGTCCGTTCGCGATGGTTCTGCGACTTGTTGCCATGGATGGCGCTGGCGGCGATGCCGGCCCTCTCGAGCGTCTTCACCACCTTGTCGGCGCCGTGCTTGGTACGGGTGAAAACCAGTGCGCGGTTGATCGGCTCGTCCTTCAGAAGCTTGGTCAGCACGGCGGGCTTGGCCGAGAAGTCGACCTGGATGATGCGCTGATTGATCCGCTCGGCCGTCGAGGACACCGGGGTGACCGCAACGCGGGCGGGGTCACGCAGCATCGCGTCCGCGAGCTCGGCAATGTCCTTGGGCATTGTGGCCGAGAAGAACAGCGTCTGCCGCTTGATCGGCAGCTTGGCGACGATTTTGCGGATGTCATTGATGAAGCCCATGTCGAGCATGCGGTCGGCTTCGTCGAGCACCAGGAATTCGACGCTTGAAAGCTTAAGCCCGTTGCTCTGCACGAGATCGAGCAGGCGGCCGGGGGTCGCGACCAGCACGTCGACGCCCGGCATGAGCGCGCGGACCTGGCGCCCCATCGGCACACCGCCGATCGCGAGCGTCGAGGCAAGGCGAACGTGGCGGCCATAGGCGTTGAAGCTGTCGAGGATCTGGCCGGACAGTTCGCGGGTGGGCGAGAGCACCAGCACCCGGCAGGTCTTGGGCTGCGGCTTGATGCGATTCTCGAGCAGGCGATGCAGGATCGGCAGCGCGAAGGACGCAGTCTTGCCGGTTCCGGTCTGGGCGATGCCGACCACGTCCCGGCCGGTCAATGCCAACGGGATGGTCTGGGCCTGGATGGGGGTGGGCGTGACGTACTTCTCTTCGGTGAGAGCACGCGAAATGGGTTCGGCGAGGCCGAAATCCTGAAACGAAGTCAAAAGGTGGGTTCTTTCCATGTCAAAAGCGGGCGCCCGGCGCAGTCTGCGGGGCGCGCGCAAGAGGGTGTCGAGAGGACACCTGCGTGTTTGGGGTGTCGGATGGGCTTGATGGGATGGGGCAAGCCAAACGCCCGTAAGGGCCTAAGAACACGCGGCTCGCAACGACCGCTTGATTCGCAAGAGGTCTCCCGCGTCATATGGAACATCCAGGGGGCGTTTTCAAGGCAGGTCCGCCCCGAATGGCGACTGCGGTGTAGAAATAGCTATGCCGGAAATTTAGACAGAAGCGCAATTCTGCTCATAAAATAGACTGTTTGCCACATTAGCATACATTTTGTTCGCCCAATTTCTGAGCAAGTGGAGTGCGGCGAAACTTTGATTTCGAGTAAATAATCAAATTAAGTCAATGGCTTGAGCGGCACTCAGCCCATGGCATGGTTCTTGCGATTCCGTTAATCGCAGGCGGCCGTGGGGCCGTTTCGCAGCGTTTTTTCACGTCTGCGTCAGGGAGATGATACAATCATGCTTACCAAATCCACTCACGATATAGCGGCGTCATTTAGCCGCCGCGGCGTGCTCGCCGCGACCGCCGGACTGATGCTCGGTCTGGCCTCATTGACCGGCGCGAAGGCCGCCGACGACACCATCAAGGTCGGTGTCCTCCATTCTCTCTCCGGCACCATGGCCATCAGCGAAACCACGCTGAAGGACACCATCCTCTTCCTGATCGACGAGCAGAACAAGAAGGGCGGCGTGAACGGCAAGAAGCTCGAGGCCGTCGTCGTCGACCCCGCGTCCAACTGGCCGCTGTTCGCCGAAAAGGCGCGCGAGCTGATCACCAAGGACAAGGTAGCGGTCGTGTTCGGCTGCTGGACCTCGGTGTCGCGCAAGTCCGTGCTGCCGGTGTTCAAGGAGCTGAACAGCATCCTGTTCTACCCCGTGCAGTACGAGGGTGAGGAAAGCGAGCGCAATGTGTTCTACACCGGTGCCGCGCCGAACCAGCAGGCGATCCCGGCCGTCGACTACCTGATGAAGGAAGAGAAGGTGAAGCGCTGGGTGCTCGCGGGCACCGACTACGTCTACCCGCGCACCACCAACAAGATCCTGGAAGCCTATCTGAAGTCGAAGGGTGTCGCCCAGGAAGACATCATGATCAACTACACGCCGTTCGGTCACTCCGACTGGCAGACGATCGTGGCCGACATCAAGAAGTTCGGCTCAGCCGGCAAGAAGACCGCGGTGGTCTCGACCATCAACGGCGACGCCAACGTTCCCTTCTACAAGGAGCTCGGCAACCAGGGCATCAAGGCCAAGGATATCCCGGTCGTCGCGTTCTCGGTGGGTGAGGAAGAACTCGCCGGCATCGACACCAAGCCGCTGCTCGGCCATCTCGCCGCCTGGAACTACTTCCAGTCTATCAAGTCGCCGGAGAACGAGAAGTTCATCAAGGCGTGGCAGACCTACACCAAGAATCCGAAGCGCGTGACCAACGATCCGATGGAAGCGCACGTGATCGGCTTCGACATGTGGGTCAAGGCGGTCGAGAAGGTGAAGTCGACCGATCCCGACAAGGTCATCGACGCTCTCCCGGGCATCGAAGCCAAGAACCTGACCGGCGGCACCTCCAAGATGCTTCCGAACCACCACATCACCAAGCCGGTCTTCATCGGCGAGATCAAGGCGAACGGTCAGTTCGACGTGGTCTGGAAGACGCCTGGCCTCGTTGCTGGCGACGCCTGGTCGAAGGAGCTCGACGGCTCCAAGGATCTGGTCGGCGATTGGGTCGGCAAGAAGTGCGGCAACTTCAACACCAAAACCAACAAGTGCCTCGGTTCGGGCTCCTGATCCGAATCTGACGCTCCACTGGACGACCGGAGAAGGCGGCGATCCCGCCGCCTTCTCCACACATTTCTGCCGGGGTCATTCACAGTGCCAGCCAATTTGTCCGCTCGTCTCTGTTCGCTTGCGCTCTCGTTGTTCCTGATCGTGTTCGCGCTGCCGGCCTTCGCCGGTCCGTTCGAGGATGCGGTTTCCAAATTCGCCAACGACGATTTCTCCGACACGGAAGAGGCGATCGGCGCGGTCGCAAGCAGCGGCAACCCGTTGGCCTACCCGATCATCAGTGCGCTCCAGGACGGCCGCCTGATGGCCGATCCGGACAGCAAGAAGGTTTACGTCACCAGCGCCGACGGCAAGTCGATCGATGCTGCGACCGGCCAGCCGGTGGCCAGCGTTCCCGACAGCGCGAGCGCGGTCCGTCTCAACAATCGTCTACGCCGCAGCGTCGACGCTGCGGTCGGCGGCCTGACGCTGATGTCGCCGGACCTCGGAATGCGCCTGCAGGCCGCGCAATCCGTCTTCAAGTCGCATGAGGAGACGGCGCTCGATGCGGTTGAAGGTGCGCTTGCCAAGGAAACCAACAGGTCCGTCAAGGCCACGCTGGGCGACGCGCGTGCCGCAATCCTGCTGTACAAGCCCGACGCTACCGAAGTGCAGAAGCTCGAGGCGGTCGCCACCATCAAGGCCCGCGGCGACCAGGAAGCGCTCGCTCTGCTCACCGGCATCGGCAGCGATCAGCCCGCCTCGGTGACGAAAGCCGCCGCGAGCGCAATCGGCTCGATCCAGAGCTCGCTGGCGGTCTGGTCCATGGTGCAGAATGCCTGGTACGGCCTCTCGCTCGGCTCCGTGCTGCTGCTCGCGGCGATCGGCCTTGCCATCACCTTCGGCGTGATGGGCGTCATCAACATGGCGCATGGCGAGATGGTGATGATCGGGGCCTACACCACCTTTGTGGTGCAGGAGGTGATCCGCACCCGCTATCCCGGCCTGTTCGACTATTCGCTGCTGATCGCCGTGCCGCTCGCCTTCCTCGTCGCCGGTGCGCTCGGCGTCGTGATCGAGCGCAGCATCATCCGATTTCTCTATGGCCGTCCGCTGGAGACGCTGCTTGCGACCTGGGGCCTGTCGCTGGTGTTGCAACAGGCTGTGCGCACCATGTTCGGTCCGACCAACCGCGAGGTCGGCAATCCCTCCTGGATGAGCGGTGCCTTCGAGCTCGGCCAGATCACCATCACCTATAACCGGCTCTGGATCCTCTGCTTCACGCTCGCGGTGTTCGCGATCCTGCTCGCGATGCTGCGCTACACCGCGCTTGGCCTCGAGATGCGCGCGGTGACGCAGAACCGCCGCATGGCGGCCTCGATGGGCATCGCCACCTCGCGCGTCGACGCGCTGACCTTCGGCCTCGGTTCCGGCATTGCCGGCATCGCCGGCGTGGCGCTGTCGCAGATCGACAATGTCAGCCCTAATCTCGGCCAGAGCTACATCATCGACAGTTTTATGGTCGTGGTGTTCGGCGGCGTCGGCAATCTCTGGGGCACGCTGGTCGGTGCCTTCACGCTCGGCATCGCCAACAAATTCCTGGAGCCTGTCGCCGGCGCCGTGCTCGGCAAGATCGCCATCTTGGTTCTCATCATCCTGTTCATTCAAAAGCGCCCGCGCGGCTTGTTCGCGCTCAAGGGGCGGGCGGTGGAAGCATGACGCCGCATATGCTGACGCGATCGCTCGACCGCGGCGCAACCGTCTTTTTGTTGGTCGTGGCCGCGTTGGGGGTATTGATCCCGCTTTCCAACCTGCTGCTGCCTGCCGGCTCGTTCCTGCAAGTGCCGACCTATCTCGTCGCGCTCTGGGGCAAATACGTCTGCTACGCCATCCTCGCGCTCTCGATCGACCTGATCTGGGGCTATTGCGGCATCCTCTCGCTCGGCCACGGCGCCTTCTTCGCGCTCGGCGGCTACGCGATGGGCATGTACCTGATGCGGCAGATCGGCACGCGCGGCGTTTACGGCAATCCGGTCCTGCCCGACTTCATGGTGTTCCTGAACTATTCGAAGCTGCCCTGGTACTGGTACGGCTTCGACATGTTCTGGTTCGCCGCGCTAATGGTGCTGGTCGTGCCCGGCCTGCTCGCGTTCTGCTTCGGCTGGCTCGCCTTCCGCTCCCGCGTCACCGGCGTCTATCTGTCGATCATCACGCAGGCGATGACCTATGCGCTGCTGCTCGCGTTCTTCCGAAATGATTTCGGCTTTGGCGGCAACAACGGCCTGACCGATTTCAAGGACATTCTGGGTTTCAATGTCCAGGCCGAGGGCACCCGCGCCGCGCTGTTCGCACTCAGCTGCCTGGCGCTGATCGCCGGCTTCCTGATCTGCCGCGCGATCGTCTCCTCCAAGCTCGGCAAGGTGCTGATCGCGGTGCGTGACGCGGAATCGCGCACGCGCTTCCTCGGCTATCGCGTCGAATCCTACAAGCTGTTCGTGTTCACGGTGTCGGCCTGCATGGCCGGCGTCGCCGGCGCGCTTTATGTGCCGCAGGTTGGGATCATCAATCCATCGGAATTTGCGCCGGGCAATTCGATCGAGGCGGTGATCTGGGTCGCGGTCGGCGGCCGCGGCACGCTGATCGGTGCGGCGCTCGGCGCCGTCGTCGTCAACTACGCCAAGACGTTCTTCACCTCCGGCATGCTCGCGCCGTACTGGCTGTTCATGCTGGGTGCCATGTTCATCCTGGTGACGCTGCTGCTGCCCAAGGGCATCGTCGGCACCTTCAACGCCTGGTCGGAGTCGTCGAGAGAAAAACGCCCGGCCGAGGCCACCAGGAGCGCCGCAGCCGAGGACGGCGTCACCGAACCGAAGATGGCGGAGTAGGCGCAATGAACGTCATGGACACACGCGCGACCTCCGCGATGCTCTATCTCGACGGCGTGCACGTCTCGTTCGACGGCTTCCACGCCATCAACAACCTCTCGCTGACACTCGAACCCGGCGAGATGCGCGCCATCATCGGCCCGAACGGCGCCGGCAAGACCACGATGATGGACATCATCACCGGCAAGACCAAGCCCGACGAGGGCACGGTGCTGTTCGACGGCGTCACCGACCTGACGCGGCTGGACGAGACCCGCATCGCCGAACTCGGCATCGGCCGCAAATTCCAGAAGCCGACCGTGTTCGAGAGCCAGACCGTGCAGGACAATCTGCTGCTCGCGCTCAATGTCGATCACAGCGTCAAGGGCACGCTGTTCTGGCGCGGCAGCAACGCGGAATCGGAGCGCATCGACAAGGTGCTGGAGACGATCCGTCTCACCGAGGCGCGAGGCCGCCTTGCCGGCAGCCTCAGCCACGGCCAGAAGCAATGGCTCGAGATCGGCATGCTGCTGGCGCAGGATCCGAAGCTTCTGCTGGTCGACGAGCCCGTCGCCGGCATGACCGACGTTGAGACCCATCTCACCGCCGAATTGCTCAAGGAAATCAACAAGACCCACACCGTGATGGTGGTCGAGCACGACATGACGTTCGTGCGCGAACTCGGCGTCAAGGTCACCTGCCTGCACGAAGGCACCGTGCTCGCGGAAGGCACCATCGACCAGGTCTCGTCGAACGAGCGGGTCATCGAAGTGTATTTGGGGCGCTGAGCGATGCTTGAGGTCAAGGACATCAACCTGTTCTACGGCGCAGCGCAGGCTTTGCGCGGCGTCTCGATCGCGGCCGAGCCCGGCAAGGTCACTTGCGTGCTCGGACGCAACGGCGTCGGCAAGACCTCGCTCTTGCGCGCCATGGTCGGTCAGTATCCGATCTCGTCGGGCGCGATCGTGTTCGACGGCGACGACATCACCTCGCTCAAGCCCTATGAGCGGGCCCGCAAGGGCATTGGTTTCGTGCCGCAGGGCCGCGAGATTTTTCCACTGCTGACGGTCGAGGAGAACCTCAAGACCGGCTTCGGTCCGCTCAAGCGCCAGGACAAACATATCCCCGACGATGTGTTCTCGCTGTTTCCCGTGCTGCAATCCATGCTCGGCCGGCGCGGCGGCGACCTCTCCGGCGGCCAGCAGCAGCAGCTTGCGATCGGGCGCGCGCTGGTGATGCGGCCGAAGCTGCTGCTGCTCGACGAGCCGACCGAGGGCATTCAGCCCTCGATCATCAAGGATATCGGCCGCGCGATCTCCTATTTGCGCAACCTCGGCAGCATCGCCATCGTTCTGGTCGAACAATATCTCGACTTTGCCTGCGAACTCGGCGACAGTTTCGCGGTGATGGATCGCGGCGCGGTGAAATTTACCTGCGACCGCACCAATCTCGATGCGAGCGAGATCAGCCGCCAGATGGCGCTGTAAGCCAGGAAACCGAAGGCCAGACATCCCGCCGCGACCGGCTGGGGAGGCGGATGCGCAGCGAACGATCAGCCAATTTCTCTGACTTCGAGACTTCGGTATTCGAGGCGAATCGTGCCCGCGGCGCAGTGCGGTTCGACGTGCACGCGCGCGACGGCATAACGCGACGCGGCGTCGTGCATGAATCGGGCTCGCTGCGCGTGCGCTTTCCCTCGACGGAAGATGAAGGCCTGTCCGGCATGTTCGTCAACACGGCCGGTGGTGTCGCCGGCGGCGATCGCTTCGACATCGAGATCGCAGCGGCCGACACAGCGCGCCTGACTCTGACCACAGCGGCTGCGGAAAAGGTCTATCGCACGCCGGGCCCGGCGGCGCAGCTCAGTGTCGCATTGAAGGTCGGCGCCAGCGCGCATCTGTCCTGGCTGCCGCAGGAGACGATTCTGTTCGACCGGGCCCGCGTACGACGCCGCTTCGACATCGACCTTGATGCGACGGCCTCGCTCCTACTGTGCGAGATCGTGGTGTTCGGGCGCACCGCCATGGGCGAGCGGATGGAGCAGGGTGAGTTCGTCGATCGCTGGCGGCTGCGCCGTGGCGGTAAGCTCGTCTTCGCCGAGACCGTCCGGCTCGACGGCAATATCGGCGCAAAGCTCGCGCGATCGGCGGTCGCCAAGGGCGGCGCGGCGATCGGCACGGCGCTGATCGTTCCCGCCAACGAGGCGCTGGTCGAACGAATCCGCGAGGCCTCGGACTCCTTCGCCGCCGAGGTCGGGATATCCGCCTGGAATGGATTTGCAATGGCGCGGTTCTGTGCCCAAGATGCAGCCGCGTTGCGGGCCGACATGATGGCCGTGCTGGCGCGCACCGGTGCGGTCCTGCCGCGGCTCTGGTTGAATTGACGCTGGCTGAATTGATGTGTTGAACGGAAGAGATTTCGCATGAACCTGTCTCCCCGCGAAAAGGACAAGCTTCTGATCTCGATGGCGGCGATCGTGGCGCGCCGCAGGCTCGATCGCGGCGTCAAGCTCAACCATCCTGAAGCGATCGCGATCATCTCCGATTTCATTCTCGAAGGTGCGCGCGAGGGCCGCACCGTCGCCGAATTGATGCAGGCCGGCGCGCAGGTGCTCACCCGCGACCAGGTGATGCCGGGCATTCCCGAGATGATCCACGACATCCAGGTCGAAGCAACGTTTCCGGACGGGACCAAGCTCGTCACCGTGCACGAGCCGATCAGGTAGGAGCAAAACATGATTCCCGGCGAACTCTTCATCCAGGACGGCGAGATCGAGCTCAATGCCGGCCGCAAGACCGTGACGCTGACGGTCGCCAACACCGGCGACCGACCGATCCAGGTCGGCTCGCACTACCATTTCTTCGAGACCAACCCGGCCCTGAAGTTCGACCGCAAAAAATCCCGCGGCATGCGCCTCGATATCGCCGCCGGCACCGCCGTCCGCTTCGAACCCGGCCAGACCCGCGACGTCCAGCTCGTCGCCGTGGCCGGCAAGAAGACCATCTACGGCTTTCGCGGCGACGTGATGGGGAAGCTGTGATCTCCACAGGAACGAGCGCGGCACGGCACGGTTGAGACGAAAACGGAGGTTTGCCATGCTCTCACCCGTCCGCCTCATCTCTGAAGCTGCCGAACTCGCCGCGCACCGTCACAACGGCATGTCGCGCAAGGGGCGCGGCAAGGAGCCCTACATCAACCATCTCGCCGAGGTGGCGAACCTGCTCGCAACCGCGACCGATGGTACCGATGCCGAGCTGGTCGCGGCCGGCTGGTTGCACGATTCGATCGAAGACACCGACACCACGCGCGAAGAGCTCGCGCAGAAATTCTCCGAGCGTGTCGCGTCGCTCGTCGCCGAGTGCACGGACGATATGAGCCCGCCGAAGCCAGAGCGCCGGCGCCGGCAGGTCATCGATGCGCCGAAAAAGTCTGCCGGGGCAAAGCTGATCAAGATCGCCGACAAGATCAGCAATATCGGCGCGCGCATTCATTCCGATCCGACCGCCGAGGAGCGCGACGATCTCGCCGACTATGCCGATTGGGCCGAGCAGGTCGTCGCCGGTTGCCGCGGCGGCAACCCATGGCTCGACACGACATTCGATACCACGGTGCTCACAGCAAGGGCTTCGCTGTGAGCACCAATCCAACATTCAACCGCAAACGGGGCTTGTGATGTCCGTGAAGATCAAACGTTCCGTCTATGCCGACATGTTCGGCCCCACCACCGGTGACAAGGTGCGGCTTGCCGACACCGACCTCATCATCGAGGTCGAGAAGGACTTCACCACTTACGGCGAGGAGGTGAAGTTCGGCGGCGGCAAGGTGATCCGCGACGGCATGGGGCAGTCGCAGGTCACCAACCGGCAGGGCGCGGCAGATACCGTCATCACCAATGCGCTGATCGTGGACCACTGGGGCATCGTGAAGGCCGACGTCGCCATCAAGGACGGCATGATCGCCGGCATCGGCAAGGCTGGCAATCCCGATATCCAGCCGGGCGTCACCATCATCATCGGTCCCGGCACCGACGTTATCGCGGGCGAGGGAAAAATCCTCACCGCCGGCGGCTTCGACAGCCACATTCATTTCATCTGCCCGCAGCAGATCGAGCACGCGCTGATGTCGGGCGTCACCTCGATGCTGGGCGGCGGCACCGGTCCGTCGCACGGCACTTTCGCCACCACCTGCACGCCCGGGCCGTGGCACATGGGGCGGATGATCCAGTCGTTCGACGCGTTCCCGGTCAATCTCGGCATTTCCGGCAAGGGCAACGCCTCGCGGCCCGCGGCGCTGGTCGAGATGATAAAGGCCGGCGCCTGTGCGCTGAAGCTGCACGAAGATTGGGGCACCACGCCGGCCGCCATCGACAATTGCCTGTCGGTCGCCGACGACTACGACATCCAGGTGATGATCCACACCGACACGCTGAACGAATCCGGCTTCGTCGAGGATACCATCAAGGCGTTCAAGGGCCGCACCATCCACGCCTTCCATACCGAGGGTGCCGGCGGCGGCCATGCGCCCGACATCATCAAGGTAGCCGGCTTGAAGAACGTGCTGCCGTCCTCGACCAATCCGACGCGGCCGTTTACCCGCAACACCATCGACGAGCATCTCGACATGCTGATGGTGTGCCACCACCTCGATCCATCGATCGCGGAGGATCTGGCGTTTGCCGAAAGTCGCATCCGCAAGGAAACCATCGCCGCCGAAGACATTCTGCACGATCTCGGCGCGCTCTCGATGATGTCCTCGGATTCGCAGGCCATGGGCCGGCTCGGCGAGGTCATCATCCGCACCTGGCAGACCGCCGACAAGATGAAGAAGCAGCGCGGATCGTTGCCGCAGGACAAGAGCAAGGACAACGACAATTTTCGCGTCAAGCGTTACATCGCCAAGTACACGATCAATCCCGCGATCGCCCATGGCGTGTCAAAGCTGATCGGATCGGTGGAGAAGGGCAAGCTCGCCGATCTCGTGCTGTGGTCGCCGGCCTTCTTCGGCGTCAAGCCGGACTGCATCGTCAAGGGCGGCTCGATCGTCGCCGCGCCCATGGGCGATCCCAACGCCTCGATTCCGACGCCGCAGCCGGTGCACTATCAACCGATGTTCGGTGCATTCGGCAAGGCGCGCACGGCGTCCTCGGTGGTGTTCACCTCGAAGGCCGCGGTCACCGGAGGCCTCGCGCGCAAGCTCGGCATCGACAAGAAGCTCTATGCGGTCCAGAACACCCGCGGAAAGATCTCGAAGAAGAGCATGATCCACAACGACGCCACGCCCAACATCGAGGTCGACCCGGAAACCTATGAGGTGCGCGCCGACGGCGAACTGCTCACTTGCGCGCCGGCCGAGGTGCTGCCGATGGCGCAGCGGTATTTCATGTACTGAGAATAGCGCCTCAACGCATGTCCCCGGCCGTGGCTCCAGGGGCCGATTTTACGGTTTTGCGTTCGATCCCGCCTGGTCTAATGTCCCGCCCGGTATCTTACCTCAGAAGAAAAGCCGGGAGGATTTCTCGTGATCTATGTCGTTGCCACTTTGACCATCAAGCCCGAGACGCGCGCCGAATTCATTGCAGCCGCCACCGCCTGCATCAAGGAGACGCGGAAAGAACCCGGCAATATCGCCTATGATTTGCACGAGAGCGTCACTGATCCGGCCAAGATGGTGTTCGTCGAGCAGTGGGAAAACATGGAGGCGCTGGGGCCGCATCGCGCTGCCGAGCACATGAAGACGTTCGGCCGCATGGCGGTGAAATGCTTCACGGCGCCGCCGAAGATCGAATACATCACGCCCGGGAAGGTCGAGACACGGTAACAGGGTAAAAGCATGATCCGGGCGACACAGGTCAAGGGACAGTACCGATTCGCGGAAGCGCCGGCGGATACCGTCGTGCTCGATTTCGACGATCGGCACCGCCGCCGCATGGCGATGACGGGCACCCGCGGCCTTGAGTTTTTGCTCGACCTGGAAAACGCCGTCGCGCTGCGGGGCGGCGATGCGCTGGTGCTGGAGGATGGGCGGCTGGTCGAAGTGGTTGCCGCCCCGGAGCCGCTGCTCGAGATCCGCGGCCACGATCCGCACCACCTCATCCGCGTCGGCTGGCATCTCGGCAACCGCCATTTGCCGACCCAGATCATGGCCAAGGGCCTGCGGATCCGCCGCGACCATGTCATCGAGGCCATGGTGAAGGGGCTCGGCGCCCGTGTCATCGAGATCGAGGCGCCGTTCGATCCCGAGGGCGGCGCCTATGCGGATGCCGGTCACGCGCACGGCCACGACGACCACGCTCATCACGATCATGCCCACGACCATCACGGCCATGACCACCACGATCACGATCATGCCGGGCATGACCATGGGCACGGTCATCATCACCACGACGAGCACTGCGACCACCCCGACCATCACCACGGCGATAGCCATGCTCATGACCACAAATGAGCCGACCGGCGCCGGCCGCCTCGCCGAGCGCGAGGCGGCGGCGCTGTACCGGCTGATGACGTGGCTGTCGCCGGCGTTCCCTGTCGGCGGCTTCTCGTACTCAAGCGGCATCGAATGGGCGGTCGAGGCGGGTGACATCGTCGACACCGCCTCTTTGGTCGACTGGCTCGATGCGATGCTGGGCGACGGCTCTGGCTTTTGCGACGCGACGTTTCTGGTCCATGCCTATCGGGCCGCGGAGGCGGGCGAGGAGGCCTCCTTGCGCGATATCGCCGAGCTCGCTGTCGCCTTCGTGCCGTCACGCGAGCGGCAACTCGAGACGACCTCGCAGGGACGCGCCTTCATCGACATCACGCGCGCGGCCTGGGATGCCGACGGACTGGATGCCATGGTCGCGGCATGCAGCACGCCGCTGATTTATCCCATCGCCGTCGGCGTGGTCGCCGCGATGCACGGCGTGCCGCTGGCCCCGACGCTGCACGCCTTCCTGCATGCGCTGGTCTCGAACTGGATCTCGGCGGCAAGCCGGCTCATTCCGCTCGGTCAGACCGACAGCCAGCACGTTCTGGTGACGTTGGAAGCTGCCGTCGGCGAGACCGCAAATCGTGCGCTGGTTGCGACATTGGACGATCTTGGCAGCGCAACGTTTCGCGCCGATCTCGCCAGCCTGCGGCACGAGACGCAGTATACGCGGCTGTTCAGGTCATGAGCGCGATGCGCTTTACTCCGTCGTCCCGGCGAAGGCCGGGACCCATAACCACGAATGCGCGTGGTTATGCACGGGCGTGGCTCCAGCTAGCCGCGACCACGAGCTTCGGTGGCTATGGGTCTCGGCCTTCGCCGGGACGACGATAGGAAAGAATCAATGCCTACTTCTCACGGCCCCTTGCGCGTCGGTGTCGGCGGTCCCGTCGGATCGGGCAAGACCGCGCTGATGGACCTGCTCTGCAAGACCATGCGCGATCGCTACGACATCGCCGCGATCACCAACGACATCTACACCAAATGGGATGCGGAATTCCTGGTGCGCTCGGGCTCGCTGACGCCTGACCGCATCGCCGGGGTCGAGACCGGCGGCTGCCCTCATACCGCGATCCGCGAGGATGCTTCGATGAACCTGGCCGCGGTGGCGGACATGCGCGCGAAATTTCCCGAGCTCGACCTCGTTCTGATCGAGTCCGGCGGCGACAATCTCGCTGCCACTTTTTCCCCAGAGCTTGCCGACCTCACGATCTACGTCATCGACGTGGCGGCCGGCGACAAGATCCCCTCCAAGGGCGGCCCCGGCATCACCCGGTCCGACCTTCTGGTCATCAACAAGATCGACCTTGCGCCCCATGTCGGCGCCTCCCTGGAGAAGATGGAGACGGATGCCAAGCGCATGCGCGGCACGCGTCCCTTTGTCATGACCAACCTCAAAAAGAGCGAAGGGCTCGACCGCATCGTCGGCTTCATCGAAGCCAAAGGTGGACTGCACCGGGCGGGCTGACCAGCGCGACGACATAGCGCAGGCTTTTCCGCCGTTAATGCCTGGGGCAAAAGCTGCAAACCATGGAACAAATTCCCGGCACCGCGATTGAGTACCTTCGGTGCCCCGGGGCAAGCCGTCCTGACCTCATGAGCGGCCGGGCGGATTAAGCATTTGAGGCGACCCAAGTTGCGTACTGATGCCTCCTCCTTCATTATCTCCGTCACTGGGGTCCACTCTGTTCCGGCACATGGCCGTTCGAGCGGCATTGATATGCTCCGTATTTATTGCCGACCTCCTGCTTTCGCCTGAGTAATCGCGTGGTCCGGCTGGGTTTTATCATTGGCTTCATCGCTCTGCTCGGAGCCCTGCTCTCCGGGCTTGCAGCCTATCGCGTCCACGATCAGGAGCTGGCGTTGGACCGGATCGCGCTGGCGCGCGCGATCGACGTTCATGCCAGCCTGGTCCAGGACCGGCTGACCGAACGCGAGCTGCTCGCGCGTGTCGCCTCCGGCCTGTTCCGAGCGCCGTCGGTGATCAAGCCGAACATGCTGGAGCCGCTGCGCTCGGCCATCTACGCCTTCAAGACCGATTTCGTGGTGGCCGGCTGGGTCGCCCGGCTGAAGCCAACCGAACTGGCGGCAGCGCAGACGGCCATCGCGGGTGCCGGCTTCCCAAACTCGCGGATCCGCACCTACGACGACAAGCCAATCGATCCGGCGAGTGTCACCTGGCCGATCGACGTGCTGATGGATCTCGAGCCGCGCAGTGACGAGACCAAGACGTTGCCCGGCCGCAGCTATGATCAGGATCAGGTTCGCAACGCGATGCTGACGCGTGCCCGCGTGGAGAAGCGGTCGGTTGCCTCCGATCCGGTTGCTCTGCTGCGTGGGAATGGAGCGATTGGCGTCATCGTGGCGGCTCCCGTGATTCCCGAGGGCGCGGTGGAGCCGGCCGGCTTCATCACCTTTTCCTATGAGCTCGCTTCGCTGATGCTGACCAATGACGACATGTCGCTGTTCTCGGTCGCGCTCAAGGATCCGCGCAGGGACGGTGGCGAACTGGTCGCCAACGACCAGGGCGTGGTGTCCGCGCGCAACGCGCAGCCGGACGGCTCGGTGCCGTCGGCGACGCGAACCGTGAGCTTCGGCGGCCGCGACTGGCAACTCGGCTATTACGCGAAGACCAATTCGGCGCGACGTGCCGAGCAGACCGCGATCATCGTGGCCGCGATTGGCTTCGCCATCACCGCCATGGTGTGCGGCTTGTTCGGCTACGTTGCCTACAACAATCTGCGGCTCAGCCGGGAAATCCAGGTCAGAATTGGTTTCGAGCGCCGGCTGACGGCGGTCATCGACGAGCTCAACCACCGGGTCAAGAACATCCTGGCCGTGATCCAGTCGATCGTAACGCGGACGTTGCGTCATGGCTCCGACATCGACGTCGCGCGCGAACTCCTGATCGGCCGTATCCACGCCATGTCGAACGTGGTCTCGCTGCTCAGCGAGAGCCAGTGGCAGGGTGTCAAGTTGAAGGGCCTGTTCGAGGCACGCGCCATTCCGCATGCCGACCGCATCGCCGTCAGCGGCCCGGACATCGCGGTCAGCGCGCGTGCCGCGCAGAGCCTGTCGCTGCTGTTTTTCGAGCTCGCCTCGCACTCGGACGAGGGCTTGTCACTGGTCGGCAAGCATCCGCACATCACCGCGAATTGGACGGTGACGGGCGAGGCGCCTGGCGAGGTCTTCCAATTCCGCTGGGAGGAATTCAACACCAGCGAGGCGACCCGCCGCCCCGATTCCGATTTCGGCCTGATCCTGCTCGACCGGGTCGCGCCCGAAGCGCTCGGCGGCACCGCCAAGCGGTTCTTCACCGAGGCCTCCTACGTCTACGAGCTGACCGCGCCGATGGAGACGGTCGTCGACATGTCCGAGCGCGACCGCACCGAGAAGTTTTCGCAGCCGGTGAGATAGATCGCGGCTA
The DNA here is from genome assembly GCF_023074015.1 of Bradyrhizobium sp. 142. Taxonomy (NCBI): domain Bacteria; kingdom Pseudomonadati; phylum Pseudomonadota; class Alphaproteobacteria; order Hyphomicrobiales; family Nitrobacteraceae; genus Bradyrhizobium; species Bradyrhizobium sp. 142. The sequence continues at coordinate 36,935 of NZ_JADPKQ010000502.1, read as the reverse complement.
GTCCTTCGGCCGCAACACGAGGTCGACTAGGGTCCGCGCGTAGCTCGGCGTGATCGGGGCAATGCCGAAGACGTAGCGGTAGAACAGGCTGCCATAGATCGCGTCGTAGAGATCCTCGGGCTGCCCCTCGGCCAGGATGCTGCCGTCACGCTGGCCTGCGGCGATCATCTCGACCAGCGCGTCGCGACGCAGTTGCAGATAGCGTGCGTAGAATAGCTCCGCCGAGCCGGTCCGGGAGATGCATTCGGAGATGACGGCAAGCTGCACTTTTCCGAACTCGCCCTGAAGCGCCTCGGCATAGGCCGCAGCATGACGACGCGCACGCGCCGCGGGGCTGCCGGCACCGACTGGGGGTAGCGGCAGCATTTGCGCGGCATGGTGCAGGAAGGCGTCGATCAGCAGCGCCTCCCGCGACGGCCACCATTTGTAGATCGTCATCTTGGAGACGTTGGAGTGGCGCGCCACCGCGTCGATCGTGGTGACGGTGGCTCCCGTGGCGGCCATCAGCGCATAGGCGCTTTCGAGAATGGCGTTGGTGGTCTCGATCGAGCGCGGCCGGCCGCGCCGGGGCGCAGTGTCGGCCTCTTCACCCCCGCCTTTTGCCGTCACCACGCCCGGTCTCCTTGCACAGACGCCGCCTTCGCCCGGCATAGCTCAGCCGCAGCTTCGGGCCTAGCGGAATCGAGACGTATCGGCGGTCAGGCCTGCTGTCGCAATGCCGCGGGCAGATCCTGCCGCTTCGACCAGGAGATGTAATAGGCGACCGCAGCCATCGCTGCGAAGCCGACCAGGCTTACCGCGATCTGCATCACCACCAGATTGGCGCCGGTGATCAGGATCAGATGGCCGGCGAAGGACAGGAACACGCCGACGCAGAACACCGCGAGCCATTCCTCGCCGCATTTGATGACCGCCTGAAGCGGTCTCAATCGCAGGCCGGGATGGTCGGCCGGGACGAGATATGTTGCGAGGAAAGCGAGCGCGAGGAAATGGACCACACGATAAGGCGCGAGGTTTTCCTTGTCGGTCAGCGTGATGCTGTTGAGCACGATATCCGGCAAGAGGGCGGCAAGCGCCGGCGAGTGGCGCATCAGCGTGATCCCCATCGCGAACACGAGATAGGCGCCCGCGAGCACGCGCAGCCAGGACATGCGATGCAGCGCGCGGCCCGACGCACCGGTAACGGCGAACCAGCCGCCCAGCACCATCAGCATCTGCCAGCAGAACGGGTTGAAGGTCCACTCCTGATCGGGATAGAGCCGGAAATTCCAGTCGAACCAGCGCGCCGCGAAATACAGCGCGATCGATGCCGCCAGCGTCAGGTTCGGCCGTCGCAGCAGCCCCCACAGCGCAAACGGAAAGAACGCCATCAGCGGGATCATCAATTGCAGGAGATCGAGGTTCAGCGGCTCTTCCTGCAGCACCAGGCCGCGGACCAGGATGCGCAGCGGGTGCTCGAGGATGCCGGAGATGTTGTATTCGTGGATGATCTCCGGCGCCATCGATTGCGAGGCGACATAGGCGATGGTGTCGATATAGATCACGAACAGCACGACATAGGCGGCGTAGAGCCTCCAGACGCGGCGGAAAATGCGTGTCGCCGCGACGACGTAGCCGCGCTCCAGCGCCATTCTGCCGTGGATGATGGCAACGCCGTAGCCCACCACGAACACGAACAGATCCGCAGCACCGCTGAAGCCGAAGTTTCGCAGCGTCAGCAGGTTGACGACGTTGTTGGGGATGTGGTCGACGAAAATCGACCAGTTGGCGATGCCGAGCGTCAGATAGAGCCTGGCGTCGGGTTGGAATGCGGAGAGGTTCGCCTTGACGGACGGTTTCATCGCGGAAAATGACTTTTGGAATCAGGGGCGCCGCTTTTAGCGGCAACCGCCCGCCTATCCGAGTAGCGTTTGCGTGAATGGAGCCTGATCTGTCCGGCTGCCGAGAAATTACGCAAGCCGCGGCCCAAGTCGCGGCCGTCGGATCGCCCGGCCCCGTTGCCCGGATGACGTCCTGCTGTCCGGAGGTCTGACCGCTACTCGGCGGGCTCAGCCGATGCCTCGTCCGGCGCGCCGGCGCGGCTCGCCATGATTCCGAGTGCGATGCCACCGATCGCAAGGATCGGCAGCAGCCGCTTGACTCCGATGGCGCGAACGATCTGCAGTCCCGTCGCGAGCAGCATCGGATCGGCCAGCATGCTCTGCGCCGCCGATTTCGCGGCGCGCTCGGCCGCGATCTTGGCGCGCTTCTGCACCTCGCGCTTGTAGCCCCAATAGGTGCCGGCGGAAGTGAGCGCCAGCAGAAAGAAGATGGCGGCGCCAGCGAGACAGGCCTGAACCGGACCATATTTCTCCAGGACCGAGATGAAGACGGCGGCGCAGAGGAAGCATGTCGTCACGAACAGCGCGAATGCCGCGGCGGCGGCAAGCGATGTCAGCCGGACAGTCGTGCCGGTGGATGCACTGATCCCGTCGATGATGCGCTGAAGCATGGCCTTGCTCCTCAAATGCCCACAAGCCGCGGCGCTGCAGCCGCGGTCTTGAGGCCGTTCGCGGCCTTACCGGCGCCAGGCGGCGCCGATCAGGAAACCGATGCCCAGCGCGAGCGCGACCGTCGCGAGCGGTCGCTGCGTGATCGCATCTTCCAGCGTCTCCTCGATCGATCCGTAAGCGTCTTGCGCAGCATCCATCATCGCGCTGCCGCGCTCGGACATGTCGTCGATCGCGGAATCCATGTTCTCGCGCGCCTGACGATAGCCACGGCGGGCCTGCTTGCTCGTGGACTTGGAAAAGGTATTGAGCGCGTCGGTGATCTGATCGGTGAGGGTGGCGATATCGCTTTTCACGGCTGCTATATCCTTCTCGAGGCGTTCTCTGCTGGCTTTGTCGGTCCAGTCTCTCATCCCGGATTCGGCATTGGTCGTAGACATCGGGAGCTCCGAACTATTGACGACTGAGGCAACCGGAAAACGTTTCGTCGTCGGGTAAGTTCCGTTCACGGAAACCGGTCAGTCCTGCGGAAGCTGCGGCGAATCCGTCGGCAGAAGATGCTCCTTCAAGATCAGCGCGACGATCAGAAGCGGCGACGACAGGAAGGCGCCCATCGGACCCCATAGCCAGGTCCAGAACGCCAGCGCCAGCAGCACGGCAAGCGCATTGAGCGCGAGCCGCCGGCCGATGATGGTCGGCGTGACGAAATGTCCCTCCAGGAAGGTGATGCCGCCAAAAGCAAGCGCCGCCATCAGGCCGCCGCCGATGGTCGGGAACGCGACCAGTCCCACCACGACCAGAATGGCGAACATGGCGACCGGCCCGATGATCGGGATGAAATTGAGAGCCGCCGCAAGCGCGCCGAGCCCGGCCGGGTTAGGCATGCCGGTCAGCGCGCAAACGATGCCGGCGGCGATGCCGACGCCGACATTGATGACGGTGACGGTCAGGAGGTAGTTGCCGAGATGGACCTCGATCTCGTTGAGGATTCGTAGCGTACGCAGCCGCGCGTCGTGATCGCTGAAAGTCATGATTATCGCTCGCCGCAGGTCGCGCCAGCTCGCGATGAACAGGATGAGTGTGGCGAAGAACAGCAGGAATTCGGTGAAGGTCGGCGACAGGAATTCCAGCGTCGGCTGCACCCATTCGAATTTGGGCATCTGGAAGCTCGGTAGTCCGTCCGAGCCGCCGACCAGGGTCTGCAGCTCCTGCCAGAGCGCAAGCGGCCGGTCGAACACGTGCAGCTTGTCCTTCAGCTTTGCTCCGAGTTCGGGCAGACGGGAGCTCCATTCCATCACAGGCGAAGCGATCAGCGCGACAACGAAGCTGACCACGGCGGTCCCGGCGACCACGATCAGCACGGCGGCGAGCCCCCGCGGCACCTTCCGCTTTTCCAGAAAGGTCGCTGCCGGAGACAGCATGGTGCCGATGACAAAGGCCATCACCACGGGCAGAAAGAATGCCCTTCCGACGTAGAGCACCGCGACTACGGCGATCAGGAGCAGTCCGGCGAGCGAGAAGGCGACGAATTCGGTGCGACGGATCACCGGCGGCAGTTCGCTATGACTGTCTGCAAGCGGGGTGCCTTCGCCGTCACCGGGGTTCATACGTTCACTGGGAAGGACGCGCACAACACCTCTCCGGCACGGAAGCCCCTCGGCCCGCGCGCCCACGACAGGCCGAGAACGTGCGATCGCCACACGGGTTCCATCGCGGCCTCGTGAAGATGCGCTCGCTTGACTGTGACATAGCTGCCGCATCCCGGGGCGGAACTTGAGTCGGCTCGGCCGCGTTTAGCCGGCAGCGCATCACCCAGATGCACAATTCTAACGGGGCGGCACATGACGAAATTCTCTGCATTCCACCGCCGGCTTTCGCCGCGCGTGCTCACCACTGTTGCTTTTGTCACAGCTTTGCTGACGGTGCCCTTCGCGGCACAGGCGCAGACGTTCGGCTATACGCCGATGCCGTCGCAGGCCTTTCCACAGGACCCGAGCTATTCGCAGGGCTATGCGCGCCAGGAGCCGCAGGCCGCCGACGAGGACGCCGTGCTGCCCGATCGGCTGCGCAGGCAGATCGTCAGCTTCGACAAGAACGAGCCGGCAGGCACCATCGTCATCGATACCGGCAACACCTATCTTTATTACGTTCTCGGCAATGGCCGCGCCATCCGCTACGGCGTTGGGGTCGGTCGCGACGGCTTCACCTGGTCAGGCGTGCAAAGCGTGGCGCGCAAGGCGGAGTGGCCGGACTGGCATCCGCCGGCGGAAATGATCGCGCGTCAGCCCTATCTGCCCCGCTTCGTTGCCGGCGGCCCCGGCAACCCTCTCGGTGCGCGTGCGATGTATCTCGGCGCGAGCCAATACCGCATCCACGGCACCAACGATCCCACCACTATCGGCAAGTTCGTGTCCTCCGGATGCATCCGCATGACCAATGAGGACGTCATCGACCTGTTCGGTCGGGTCAATGTCGGCGCCAAGGTCGTGGTGCTGCCCAAGAACGCGCCGCTGATGGCCAAGGGGTACGACAGGGGCGGTGAGCGCAAACGTCCGGCGGTGACGACGCTCCCCGCGGGCCGCCAGGCGTTGAACGCCTCGGCGTCGTCGGTGAACTAGGAGTTGAACGAGGTCACATGGGTAAATGTTCGATCGGCAAGCTGGCTAGCGGCGCGGCGGCATTGTTCACCGTCGCCTCTCTCGGTCTCGTGCTGGCGCCGTCGGCGCAGGCCGAGGATTTTTTCTCGGCGCTGTTCGGCGCGTTCGGAGCGCGGCCTCCACAGATCCGGATGCCGTTCCCGAACGATGACATGCCGGGCTACGACTCCCCGCGACAGCGGGCCGCCTATGGCGGCGGCGCCGCCTATTGCGTGCGCGGCTGCGACGGCCGCTATTTTCCGGCGCAGGGTGCAGATAGCGAAAGCAAGGCGCAATCCTGCAAGAGCTTCTGTCCGACCGCCGAAACCTCGCTGGTATATGGCAGCAATATCGACGACGCCACGACCGAGGGCGGAAAATCCTATTCCGAACTTCCGAACGCGTTCCGCTATCGTAGTGAGATCGTCGCGGGCTGCACCTGCAACGGCAAGAGCGCAGCCGGGCTCGCACAGGTCAAGGTCGAAGACGATCCCACCTTGCGCAAGGGCGACATCGTCGCTGGCGCCGACGGACTGGTGGTCGCCAACCGCAACGCAAATGACCGGCACGGTGTCGCAATGAACTTCTCGCCGCTGCCGGAATCGATCCGCGCAAAATTCCGCCAGGTGCCGGTGGTGGCGAAGGAGTAGGGCGCGCTTCCTGCTCCTGCATCGTCGTCCTGGCGAGAGCCAGGACCCAGCTCGCCGAGCGAAACGATCAGCGAGGCTTCGCCCGCGGTGTTGCGGAGCAGCCAGGCGTTCTGCTTGATCGACAGCAGCTGGTTGATCTCTGCGTTCTGGTGGTTGACGGTGGCGGCCAGGATGTTCGAGAGCTTGTCGAGCGTATCGAGCAGGCATCTGAAACGACAAGGTCAAAGCTTTAGGCGGGCGGCCTATCGTAGGAGTACTGAACTACTAGAAGTTGCAAGGGTTGCCAGTGTGGAACCAGCGCGGGCGACAGGCGTTAGAACATCGTTAGCAATTTGCCTGAAGGGGGCCCTGCGATGCTGGTCGGTGTACTCGTCACCTTTCTCGTCGTCATTCTCGTGCTCTATCTCATCAACATGCTGCCGATGGACGGCCGTGCCAAGCAGATCGCGCGCGTCGTCGTCATCATCATCGGCGTCGTGTCGCTGCTGAAATACCTGACGGTGTTCTAGCGCGGGCAGGGTCCCTCGCATCGTCGCCGTCGCAGCGAAAAAGCCCCGGCTTGCGCTGGGGCTTTGTTTGCGGCTGCTTCAATGCAGCGACTTGAGCCAGTCGTCGACATCCTGACGCACCTGGTCCTTGGCCTTGCCGTAGCGTTGCTGGAGCCGGCCCTCCAGTTGCTCGCGGCGGCCCTCGATCAATTTGAGATCATCGTCAGTGAGCTTGCCCCATTTCTCCTTGGCGGATCCCTTGAACTGCTTCCAGTTTCCTTCGATGCGATTCCAGTCCATGACCATCTCCCATTGGTTGATGGCCCGACAACGCAAGCGGCGCGCGGCCGTTCCGCTGCGCGACGCGACGTTTCGCCCGCTCGATGCAATCCTCGTCAGCCTCCTGCCTTCGCTTCGCGGCGGCGCGCGGTGAGGATGTATTCGGTGTAGCCGTTCGGCTGCTCGCGCCCCTTGAAGATCAGGTCGCAGGCCGCCTTGAACGCGACACCGTCGAAGGAGGGCGCCATCGGCTGATAGAGTGCATCGCCGGCGTTCTGCTTGTCGACGACGACGGCCATGCGCTTGAGGGATTCCATCACCTGCGCTTCGGTGATGACGCCCTGGTGCAGCCAATTGGCGAGGTGCTGGCTGGAGATGCGCAAGGTCGCGCGGTCCTCCATTAGGCCGACGTCGTGGATGTCGGGCACCTTGGAGCAGCCGACGCCCTGATCGATCCAGCGCACGACGTAACCCAGAATGCCCTGGCAGTTGTTGTCGATCTCCTGCTTGACGTCGTTGGGCGCCCAGTTCGACTTCGACACCGGAATGGTGAGGATGTCGGAAAGCTTCGCACGAGGCCCGCCCTTGGCGAGCTCCTGCTGGCGCGCGATCACATTGACCTGGTGATAGTGCAGCGCGTGCAGCGTCGCCGCCGTCGGCGAGGGCACCCAGGCGGTGGTGGCGCCCGCTTGGGGATGGGCGAGCTTCTGGGCCAGCATGTCCGCCATCTTGTCCGGCGCCGCCCACATGCCCTTGCCGATCTGGGCGTGCCCGGGCAGGCCGTCGATCAGGCCCATGTCGACATTCCAGTCCTCATAGGCCTTGATCCAGGCCTGCGCCTTCATCTCGTTCTTGCGGATCATCGGACCCGCCTCCATCGAGGTGTGGATCTCGTCGCCGGTGCGGTCGAGGAAGCCTGTGTTGATGAACATGATGCGCTTGGAGGCGCGCTGGATGCAGACCTTGAGATTGACGGTGGTGCGCCGCTCCTCGTCCATGATGCCGACCTTCATCGTGTTCTCGGCAAGGCCCAGCATCTTCTCGACGCGGTCGAATATCTCGCAGGTCAGCGACACCTCGTCCGGGCCGTGCATCTTCGGCTTGACGATATAGGCCGAGCCGGTGCGGCTGTTCTTGACCTTGGAGTTGCCCTTCAGGTCATGAATCGCAAGCAGGCCGGAGACGGCGGCATCGAGCAGGCCTTCCGGGATCTCCTCTCCCTTCTCGTCCAGCACCGCATCGGAAAACATGTGATGGCCGACATTGCGCATCAGCAGCAGGCTGCGGCCATGCAGCGTCACCTCGCCCTTGCCGTCTGGCGTCTTGTAGGAGCGGTCGGTGTTGAGCGAACGCGTCAGCGTCTTGCCGCCCTTCTCGAAATCGGCCGAGAGCGTGCCGTTCATCAGGCCGAGCGTGTTGCGGTAGACCAGCACTTTGTCTTCGGCGTCGACCGCGGCAACCGAGTCCTCCATGTCGAGGATGGTGGAAACTGCGGACTCCATGATCATGTCGGCGACGCCGGCCGGATCGTCCTTGCCGATCATGTTGTTGCGGTCGATCTTGACCTCGACGTGCAGGCCGTTGTTGACTAGCAGCACGGCGGAAGGCGCCGCGGCATCGCCCTGGAAGCCGGCAAACTGCGCCGCCTTCTTCAGCGCGGTGGCGTTGCCGCTCTTCAGCTTCACCGCGAGCTGGCTGGCGACCACGCTATAGGCGGTGACGTCGGTGTGGCTGCCGGTCGCGAGCGGAACGGCGGCATCGAGGAACGCCTTGGCCTTGGCGATCACCTTGTCGCCGCGCGCCTTGTTGTAGCCCTTGCCCGCGTCGGCGGCATCGTGTGGGATCGCATCGGTGCCGTAGAAGGCGTCGTACAGCGAGCCCCAGCGTGCATTTGCCGCGTTCAGCGCATAGCGCGCATTGGTCAGGGGCACGACGAGTTGCGGGCCGCAGATCTTGCCGATCTCCTCGTCAACGTTTGCCGTTTCGACCTTCTGGGTCGCCGGCTCGGGCAGGAGATAGCCGATCTCCTTCAGGAAGGCGGTGTATGCGTTGATGTCGAACGGCTTGCCCTTGTTGGCGCGATGCCAGTCGTCGATCTTGGCTTGCAGCGTGTCGCGAACCGCCAGCAGCGCGCGGTTCTTCGGCCCCAACTCCTTGATGATGGCGGCCAGCCCGGCCCAGAACGCGTCGGGTGCGATGCCGGTATTCGGGGCCGCTTCCTTGGCGATGAAATCGAACAGGAGGGGGGCGATCTTCAGTCCGTGGGCGTCGACGCGTTCCATGATGGGCTTTCTTGTTGGAAATGGCTGTTTTTGGCTGCTTTTGACCCGACAGCAGCAAAATGCGCCCGCAAAGGACGGCTTTCAGGCTCTATTAGACCCAAAATCGAGGCCGTGAGAAGGCCCCCGACGTCTGTCAAAATGTCAAGGCGAGGTGGCGTCCGGTCGGACCGCGTCTTCATGTCCGATGCGAAAATACCAGGCACGCCCTCTCACCGGTGTCGTCCTGGCGAAAGCCAGGACCCATTACCCCAGGAAGGAGTTTGGCGAAGACTCGTCGTCCGGTATTGCCACCGTGTCTCACGGTTAGATCACGCGGTATGGGTCCTGGCTTTCAACAGGACGACACCGGTGGTGTGGCACAACAATGCGCCCTCAAATATTCGCCGCGAGATCCACGACCTCGTCGAACAGCACGCCGGTGGTCTTCAGCATCTGCTCGATGGCATCGGTCGCATCTGCGACCGAACGCGTGGCGGTGTCGATCACGAGTTCGGCGGCCTCGGGCTTCTCGTAATCGTTGCCGATACCGGTGAAGGACGCGAGCGCTCCCGCGCGGGCCTTCTTGTAGTGGCCCTTGGGGTCGCGCTCCTCGCACACCTCGGCCGGCGTCGCGACGTGGATCTCGCGGAACGCGGTATCGGCGATACGGCGTGCGGTGGCGCGGTCCTCGCGGGCGGGCGAGACGGCGGCGACGATCGCGATGTGACCGTTGCGGGCGAGATGCGTGGCGACTTCGGCGAGACGGCGGATGTTCTCGCTGCGATCAGTGGCGGAGAAGCCGAGGTCGCTGTTGAGGCCGGCCCGCACGGTATCGCCGTCAAGCAGGATCGGAGAGCCGCCGTTCGTAAACAGCCGCCGCTCCAGCGCTTTCGCCAGCGTCGACTTGCCGGATGCCGGCAGGCCGGTGAGCCAGACCACCGCGCCGTTGTGGCGATAGCGTGCGGAGCGCTCATCTAGCCGCAGCGCGGACTCCACTGGCACGATGTCGACCGGCTCGGCGCGCTGGCCGGCATCGACCGACAGCACGAGGCCGCCGCCGGCGATGCGCCCCGAGACTTCGATAACGAGGCGCCCGGTGCGCGGATTCTCGGTGTAGGGATCGGTCGCGATCGGATGGGACAGCGAGATATCGATCTCGCCGACATGGTTGCGCCCGATCGCCTTGTTCTCGACGCTCGAAAGCTCGCCGGGATCGACCGCCTTCTCGATCGCGACCACGGTGGCGCGGCTTTCCTTCGGGCCGCAGCGCACCAGGAGCTGGTCGCCCTTGGCGAGCGGCTTGTCGTGGAGCCAGAAGATGCGTGCGCGTAGCCGCCGCGTCTCGCGGGGGGCGGCGCTTGCATGCGCGATGATGTCGCCGCGCTCGACGAACAGCTCGCGGTCGAGCGTGATGCCGACCGAGCGGCCAGCGCCCTGACGTCCGGCGACCGGCGACACCGGCCAGCTCTCGACCGACTTGATCCTGGCGATCTTGCCGGCTGGCATGATCACGATCTCATCGCCGGCAACCAGGCTGCCGGATTCGATGCGGCCGGCGACGATGCGGCGATCGTCGAACTTGTAGATCGCCTGCACCGGCAAACGCAGCGCCAGCGCCTCGAGCGGTCGCGCTGGCTCCAGCCGGTCCAGCGCCTCCACCACCGTCGGTCCCCTGTACCAGGAGATGCGGTCGGTGCGCTCGGCGACGCCGTCGCCGTCGCGCGCGGAGATCGGAATCACAGCCGTCGGCGTCACGCCGAGGCTTTGCAGATGCGCCGAAATCTCATCGCTGATCGCCTTGAAGCGTTCGGCGGCGAAGTCGACACGGTCCATCTTGTTGACGACGATTGCAACCTGCTTCACGCCCAGCAGATGCAGGAGATAGCCGTGCCGGCGAGTCTGGTCGCGCACGCCTTCGAGCGCGTCTATGATCAGCACCGCGCCGTCGGCCTGCGAGGCGCCGGTGATCATGTTGCGCAGGAATTCGGCGTGGCCGGGCGCGTCAATCAGCACGATGTCGCGCGAATTGGTGCGGAAGCGGATCTGCGTGGTGTCGATGGTGATGCCCTGGTCACGCTCGGTCTGGAGCGCGTCGAGCAGGAACGACCATTCGAACGGCATGCCGCGCCGTGCACTGACGGCTTTGAGCATTTCGAGCTTGCCGTCGGGCAGGCTGCCGGTCTCATGCAAAAGCCGGCCGACCAGTGTCGACTTGCCGTGGTCGACATGGCCGACGATGACGATGCGGACCTGCGGCCGCGTCGTGCCGTTCGGGGTGGCGGGCGAGGCAGACGGGACGATCATGTTCATAGCCGCGTTGCGTCCTGGGTCAGAGATAGCCGGCGACGCGCAGACGCTCGAAAGCATCCTCGGTCTCGTGGTCGAGCGCGCGTCCCGCGCGCTCCGGCACCTTGGTCTGTTCGAGCTCGATCAGGATCTCGTCGATGGTCGATGCGGTCGAATTCACCGGATTGGTGATGTCTTGATCACCCAGCGAGCGATAGCGCTTGCCGTTCTGCGAGAGATAAAGCGGGATGATCGGGATGTTCTCGCGCTTGGTGTAGGCCCAGATGTCGGCCTCGGTCCAATGCAGGATCGGATGGATGCGCAGATGCGCGCCCTGCGGCGGCGAGGCGTTGAAATGATCCCAGAACTCCGGCGGCTGGTCGCGCACGTCCCAATTGCCTTCGAGCCCGCGCGGCGAGAACACGCGCTCCTTGGCGCGCGTCGCCTCCTCGTCGCGGCGGATGCCGGCGATCAGGCCGTCAAAGCCGAATTTGGCGAGCGCCATCTTCAGCCCTTCAGTCTTGCGCGCGGCAGAACGGGCCGCAGGCGGCAGCGTTGGGTCGACGGCATCGATCGGCGGGCAGGGCTCGACGCGCAGGTCCAGATCCCACTCCTTGCCGTAGTGATCGCGGAAGCGATACATCTCCGGAAACTTCTTGCCCGTGTCGACATGAAGCGCCGGGAATGGCAAGCGGCCGAAGAACGCCTTGCGCGCCAGCCAGATCATGACGTTGGAGTCCTTGCCGAGCGACCACAGCAGCGCAATCTTCTTCAACCGTGCAAAGGCCTCGCGGAAGATATAGATGCTCTGCGCCTCGAGCTGGTCGAGATGGTCCATGCTTGGGGCAAGTTCAGCAGAAAATTCTTGAGCACGTGCGCGCTCGGTGAACGCAGGGCTGCTCAGTCGATCAGCAGCGGAATCGTCCTTGAGAAGATGCATCTCTGCCACTTTGCGTTTGGAGGCGAAAATTCTATAGTTTCGGCGCGGGGGAGAAGAAAAAATTTTCTCTTTGCGCGCTCGAAACGAGACATATATAGAAAATAATTCCAGTCAACCCCGTATGTGGGGGAAGCGAGTATCGCATGCGGTTCTTGCCGGTGTTTCTCGATCTCAAGGCCGGTCCGATGGTCCTCATCGGCGCGGGTGAGCTTTTGCGCGCCAAGCTGCGCGTGCTCGTCGCTGCCGGCGCGCGCCTCCGCGTGCACGCGATTGACGGCAATCACGACCTCGGCCTCGGATCTGGTGACACGGCGCAGGTGACGCTCGCCGACGGCGATCCGCTCACCACTGATCTTTCCGGCGTCATTGCCATCGTCTGCGCAGGTGCGGGCGATGTCGGTGTGGCGATGTCGGTGCGGGCCAAGGCTCTGGGCCTGCCCGTCAACGTTATGGACGACCTCGAGCATTCCAGCTTCATCTTCCCGGCCATTGTCGATCGCGGCGACGTCGTGGTCGCGGTCGGCACCGGCGGAACGTCGCCGGTGGTGGCGCGGCGCGTGCGTGAGAAGATCGAGGCGCTGCTGCCGGCGCGCATCGGCGAACTCGCCGAGTTCATCGGCGGCTTTCGCAAATCCATCAACGAGCGCATCGCCGAGTTTCCGTTGCGCCGGCGCTTCTGGGAGCGCGTGATCGACGGTCCAATTGGCGCCGCCGTGCTCGCCGGCCGCAAGGGCGAGGCGGAAACCGCGCTTGGGAAGATTTCAGATCCGTCCGCCTTCGCCCGCGCGGACAAGCCGGAAGGCTCTGTCGCGTTGGTCGGTGCCGGTCCCGGCGATCCCGATCTGCTGACCATCAAGGCGCTGCGCGTGCTCCAGGATGCCGATATCGTCTTTCATGACGAGCTGGTTTCGCCTGAGATTCTCGACCGCATCCGCCGCGACACCGCGCGCATTCCGGTCGGCCGCCGCGTCGGCAGGCCCGGTATCGGCCAGGCCGCCATCAACAAGCGCATGATCGAGGCTGCACAGGCGGGCCAGCGCGTGGTTCGGCTGAAGGGCGGCGATCCCTTCGTGTTCGGCCGTGGCGGCGAAGAGATCGAAGCCTTGCGCGCGGCCGGTATCGCCTATTCGATCGTTCCCGGCATCACCGCTGGACTCGGTGGTGCCGCCGATTTCGAAGTGCCGCTGACCTATCGTCACGAAGCGACCCGCATCACCTTCCTCACCGCGCACAAGGCTCGCGATGCCGAGACGGTCGACTGGTCGACGCTGACCGACACCAAAATGACCGTCGTCGTTTACATGGGCATGACCGCGGCACCTGCCGTGCGCGCCGGCCTGTTTGCCGCCGGCCGCTCGCCGGAAACGCCGGTCGGCGTGTTCGCCGGCGTCACGCGTCCCGATGCGCAAGGCGCCATCGGCACGCTCCGCGACCTGCCCGAGCTCGTGCGGCGGATCAACGGTGGTCCCGCCATTCTCATCATCGGCGACGTGGTCCGGCATGCCGGCTCCCTGCGCCGCGAAACTTCCGAGAAAACGCCAAAGCAAATCATCTCTGACCTCCTGGATGCAGCCGAATGACCTCTCCGCTTGAACAGAAGAAAATCAAGATCGCCGGCCCCTCGGTCGTGACCGCCAACCGTACCTGGGACGGCATCGTGGTCTACCGCACCGCCGCCAACGGCTGGTCCGCGGACTTGTCGGAGGCCGCGATCGTGCGTAACTCCGACGAGGCGAAAACGTTGCTTGCCGAGTCCGTCGCCGATGACGTCGGCGCGATCGGTCCCTATATCGCGCCGGTGCAGATCGGCGAGGACGGCAAGGTCCAGCCCGGCAATCTGCGCGAACAGATCCGCCGCACCGGTGTGACGATCGGGTCGCCGGTCCAGGTTTAAGGCACTCTCTGATGTATGCTTACGACGAAATCGACCGCACGCTCGTCAACGAGCGCGTCTCGGAATTCCGCGACCAGGTGAAGCGCCGCCTCTCGGGCGAGCTCACCGAGGACGAATTCAAGATCCTGCGCCTGCAGAACGGCGTCTATCTGCAACTGCACGCCTATATGTTTCGTGTCGCGATTCCCTACGGCACGCTGGCGTCGAACCAGCTGCGGCAGCTCGCCCATGTCGCGCGCAAATATGACCGCGGTTACGGCCATTTCACGACGCGGCAGAACATCCAGTTCAATTGGATCAAGCTTGCGGAGCTGCCGGATGCGCTGGCTGATCTCGCCGAGGTCGGCATCCACGCGATGCAGACGTCCGGCAACAACATGCGCAACGTCACCTCGGACCAGTGGGCCGGCGTCGCACCCGGCGAGATCGAGGACCCGCGCATCTGGTCGGAGCTGATCCGCCAGCACACCACGCTGCATCCGGAATTCTCGTTCCTGCCGCGCAAGTTCAAGATCGCGATCACCGCATCGGACCATGATCGCGCTGCGATCAAGATTCACGACATCGGCCTGCGCCTGATCAAGAACGAGAAGGGTGAGACCGGGTTCGAGGTGCTGGTCGGCGGCGGTCTCGGCCGGACGCCGTTCATCGCCAAGACCATCAAGCATTTCGTCCACGGCCGCGACATCCTCAGCTATATCGAGGCTATCCTGCGCGTCTACAACCAGTACGGTCGCCGCGACAACATCTACAAGGCGCGCATCAAGATCCTGGTGCACGAGCTCGGCATCGAGAAGTTCTCGCGCGAGGTCGAGGATGAGTGGCAGCACATTCGCAATTCCTCGCTCCAGATCGACGACGAGGTGATCGAGGACATCCGCTCGCGCTTCACCTATCCTCCTTACGAGAAGCTGCCGCATATGCCGGACGAGTTGCGTCAGGCGGCGGCCGATCCCGGCTTCGAGGCGTGGCGCAAGAACTCGATCGCCTCGCACAAGAACCAGGGGTACTCCATCGTCACCATCTCGCTGAAGCCGATCGGTGCGCCGCCCGGCGATGCCACCGCCGAGCAGATGGACGCGCTGGCCGATCTCGCCGACAAATATTCATTTGGCGAGATCCGCGTCGGCCACGAGCAGAATCTGGCGCTGCCGCACGTCGCCAAGCGCGACCTGCCGGCGCTATGGAAGGCGCTCGACAAGCTCGGCCTGGCGACGCCCAACGTCAACCTGATCACCGACATCATCGCCTGCCCCGGGCTCGATTACTGCTCGCTGGCGAATGCGCGCTCGATCCCGATCGCGCAGGAACTGACGCGGCGCTTTTCCAATCACGAGCTCGCCAACCTGATCGGCCGGCTGCACATCAACATCTCCGGCTGCATCAACGCCTGCGGCCATCACCATGTCGGCCATATCGGCATTCTCGGTGTCGAGAAGAACGGCGAGGAGGTCTATCAGATCACCATCGGCGGCCGTGCCGACGAGAATGCCGCGCTCGGCAATCTGATCGGTCCCGGCGTGAAATTCGACGAGGTCGCAGATGTCGTCGAGGACATCGTGGAAGCCTATCTGGCGCTGCGCGAACGGCCCGAAGAGCTGTTCATGGACACGGTAAAACGCCTCGGCGTCGAACCCTTCAAGGAGCGCGTCTATGCCACTCGTTAAGGGCGGAAAGATCGTCGACGACAGCTTCGCCAAGCTTGCCGTCGATACGCCGCTGCCCGCCGACGGCGACATACTGGTGCCGGCCGAACGCTTCCTGAGCGAGATGGAAGCGTTGCTGGCGCGTGTCGGCAAGGTCGGCGTGATCTGGCCCAACAATCGCGACATCAGCGAACTGGCGCCGCATCTCGGCAAGCTCGCGGCCGTGGCGCTGGTGTTCCCGACCTTCCGCGACGGCCGCGCCTACAGCCAGGCGCGGCTGTTGCGCGAGCGCTACAATTATCGCGGCGAATTGCGCGCGACAGGCCAGGTGCTGCGCGACCAGTTCGTATTCATGCTGCGCGCCGGCTTCGATTCCTTTGAGGTCAAGAAGCAGGCGGACGCGGAGGGCTTCATGCAGACCGCAAAGCGCTACTCGGTGTTCTACCAGCCGACCGGTGATGGCCGGATCACCGCGCTGCACCGGCGCATGCAGCTGCGTCACTCTGAAGGTGTCGGCACGTGAACGCAGTCGCATCTCGGGTATCGTCAGTCTCCGGACTGCCCTCGGCGGAGAAGCTCGATCGCGCGCTGCGCGATGCGTCGCCCGCGGAGGTCATAGCCGCGGCCCTGAAGGCGGTTGGCCGCGAGAAGCTCGCGCTGGTGTCCTCCTTCGGCACGGAATCGGCGACGCTGCTCAAGGTGATGGCGGATGTCGATCCGGCGATCCCCGTGGTCTTTCTCGATACCGGCTGGCTGTTCGAGGAGACGCTGGCCTATCGCGACACGCTGATCGCAACGTTGGGCCTGAAAGATGTCCGCTCGATCAAGCCGGCCGAGGAGACGCTGTCGCGCGAGGATCCTGACCGCGAGCTCTGGTTCTCCGATCCGGACGTCTGCTGCCGCATTCGCAAAGTGGAGCCGCTGGCGCGCGCGCTCAAGCCGTTCGCGGCCTGGATCAACGGCCGCAAGCGCTTTCAGGGCAATGCGCGTGCCGACATTCCGGTCGTCGAGGACGATGGCGCGCGGTTGAAGTTCAATCCCTTCGCCAACGTGTCGCGCGAGGAGATCGAAGCGATTTTCGTCCGCGCCAAATTGCCGCGGCATCCTTTGGCTGCGTCCGGATTTCTGTCCGTTGGATGCATGCCTTGCACCAGCCGAACGGCAGCGGGCGAGGACGAACGTGCCGGCCGGTGGCGCGGCCGCGCCAAGACAGAATGCGGCATTCACACGATGAAGATTTCGTAGCACAGCTAGGCTGCCACGCTACGAACAAGGAAATCCGGTTCCGTTGACTTGAACGTGTTTCGCCCCGAGTTATGTCTGCACGCCTTCGTTGACACTGAGGTCCTCGAGGTGAATGGAGATGGACATGATGCGCCGTATCGTTCCGCTCGCGGCAGGCCTGATCCTGACAGGCTTCTTGGCAAGCTCGGCTTTCGCCGCAGATATCAATCTGCTGAACGTGTCGTACGATCCGACGCGCGAGCTCTATGCCGAATTCAACAAGGCGTTCGCGAGCGCCTATCAGAAGGAGACCGGCAAGAGCGTCGAGATCAAGCAGTCGCACGGCGGCAGCGGTTCGCAGGCGCGCGCGGTGATCGACGGGTTGCAGGCCGATGTGGTGACGCTCGCGCTCGCCTATGACATCGATGCCATCGCGAGCAAGGGTCTCACCGTGGCCGACTGGCAGAAGCGGCTGCCGCAGAATTCTTCACCCTATACCTCGACCATCGTGTTCCTGGTGCGCAAGGGCAATCCCAAGGGCGTCAAGGACTGGGACGATCTGCTCAAGCCGGGCGTCGCCGTGGTCACGCCGAACCCGAAGACCTCGGGCGGGGCGCGCTGGAACTATCTGGCGGCGTGGGGCTATGCCCAGAAGAAGCTCGGCTCGGCCGACAAGGCCAAGGACTTCATCGGCAAACTCTATCAGCAGGTGCCGGTGCTCGACACCGGAGCGCGTGGCGCGACCGTGACGTTCGTCGAGCGCGGCGTCGGCGACGTGCTCCTGGCCTGGGAGAACGAGGCGTTCCTCGCCTTGAAGGAGTTTGGACCCGCGAAATTCGAGATCGTAGCGCCGCCGCAATCGATCCTGGCCGAGCCGCCGGTTACGATCGTCGACAAGGTTGCCGATAAAAAGGGCACGCGCAACGCCGCCGACGCCTACCTTCAATATTGGTATACCAAGGAAGGTCAGGAGATCGCCGCGCGCAATTTCTACCGTCCGCGCGATCCCGAGATCGCCAAGAAGTATGAAAATTCCTTCGCCAAGGTCGAGTTGTTCACCATCGACGACGTGTTCGGCGGCTGGACCAAGGCGCAGAAGGAACATTTTGCCGACGGCGGCGTCTTTGATCAGATCTACAAGAACTGATCGGGCGCGGTCGGAGGGGCTTTAGCAGGGGGCCGGGTGAGCGCAATCGCAGCACGACGCCGGACGTTGCCGGGCTTCGGTCTCACCATGGGGCTGACGCTTTCCTGGCTGTCCGTGATCATCCTGATTCCGCTCGCGGGCCTGTTCCTGAAATCGCTTGAGCTCAGCCCCGAGCAGTTCTGGAACATTCTCTCGAGCCGCCGCACCCTGAACGCGCTCAGGGTGTCGTTCGGCCTCGCCTTCGCGGCGGCCTGCGTCAACCTGGTGATGGGCAGCATCATCGTCTGGGCCTTGGTGCGCTACCGCTTCCCCGGGCGGCGTTTGTTCGATGCCATTGTCGACGTGCCCTTCGCGCTGCCGACCGCAGTTGCTGGCGTCGCACTGACCGCGCTATTCGCCGAGAAAGGCTGGCTCGGGGCGCCGCTCGCGGCGATGGGCATCAAGGTGGCGTTCACGCCGGTCGGCATCTTCGTCGCCATGATCTTCATCGGCATTCCCTTCGTGGTGCGTACCGTGCAGCCGGTGCTGCAGGATCTCGATCCTGAGATCGAGGAGGCCGCCGGCAGTCTCGGCGCCAGCCGCTGGCAGACCATCATTCGCGTGATCCTGCCCTCGCTCGGGCCGGCACTGCTGACGGGGCTCGCGCTCGCCTTCGCCCGTGCGGTCGGCGAATACGGCTCGGTGATCTTCATCGCCGGCAATTTGCCGAACGTGTCCGAGATCGCGCCGCTCCTGATCGTGATCCGGCTCTCCGAATTCCGGTACGCCGATGCAACCGCCATCGCGGTGGTCATGCTCGTCGTCTCCTTCGTCATCATCTTCGCCGTCAACCGGCTCCAGCGCTGGGCGCAGAGCCGGATCCCGGTGCGCTGAGGTCGGATGCGATGACGATGCAGCTTGCAGATTCCGTTTCGCTTTCGCCGTCGGAGGCCAAGGCGCGCGCACATGCGGCGGCTGCGCGCGACAACCTCCGCACCGAGCCGAGGGCGGTGCGCATCGTCATCATCACGCTGGCAGTGTCTTTCCTTTCCGTCTTCGTCGTGCTGCCGCTGGTGGTCGTGTTCGCGCAGGCGTTCTCGAGAGGAGTCCTGGTCTATCTCGCCGCGCTCGCTGAGCCGGAGGCGCTGTCCGCGATCAAGCTGACGCTGCTGGTGGCGGCGATCTCGGTCGGCCTCAATCTCGTGTTCGGTCTGGTCGCAGCCTGGGCCATCGCCAAGTTCGACTTCAAGGGCAAGACATTCCTGATCACGCTGATCGACCTGCCGTTCTCGGTGAGCCCGGTGATCTCGGGCCTCGTCTTCGTGCTGCTGTTCGGCGCGCAGGGCTATTTCGGCGGCTGGCTGCGCGATCACGACATCCAGGTCCTGTTCGCGGTGCCTGGTATTGCCTTGGCCACCACCTTCGTGACCTTCCCCTTCGTGGCGCGGGCACTGATCCCGCTGATGCAGGAGCAGGGCACGCAGGAAGAGGAGGCCGCGATCTCACTCGGCGCCTCCGGCCTTCAGACCTTCTTCCGCGTCACGCTGCCGAACATCAAATGGGGCGTGCTCTACGGCGTGCTGCTCTGCAATGCCCGTGCGATGGGCGAGTTCGGCGCGGTCTCCGTCGTCTCTGGCCACATCCGCGGCGAGACCAACACCATGCCGCTGCTGGTCGAGATCCTCTACAACGAATACCAATTCGTCGCCGCGTTCGCGATCGCCTCGCTGCTGGCGATGCTGGCGCTGGTCACGCTGATTGCAAAGACCATTCTCGAACGTCATCTCGACGAAGGACACGATGCCCGTGACCATTGAAGTCAGGAATCTCGTCAAGAAATTCGGCAGCTTTGCAGCCCTCGACGGCGTCGACCTCAAGGTCGACAACGGCGAATTGCTGGCGCTGCTCGGGCCGTCCGGCTCCGGCAAGACAACCTTGCTGCGGATCATCGCCGGCCTCGACTGGCCCGACTCCGGTGAAGTGTCGTTCAATGGCGAGGACGCGCTGGCGCAGGGCGCGCGCGAACGCCACGTCGGCTTCGTGTTCCAGCACTACGCCTTGTTCCGCCACATGACGGTGTTCGAGAACGTCGCCTTCGGCCTGCGCGTGCAGCCGCGCGCGGTCCGGAAGGACGAGGCGGCGATCCGCGCGCGCGTCAAGGAGCTGCTCGATCTCGTGCAGCTCGATTGGCTGGCGGACCGCTATCCGAGCCAGCTCTCCGGCGGCCAGCGCCAGCGCATCGCGCTGGCCCGTGCGCTCGCGATCGAGCCGCGCATCCTGCTGCTCGACGAGCCGTTTGGCGCGCTCGATGCCAAGGTGCGCAAGGAGCTGCGCAAGTGGCTGCGCTCGCTGCATCACGAGATCAACGTCACCTCTATCTTCGTCACCCACGATCAGGAAGAGGCGCTGGAAGTCGCCAACCGCGTCGTGGTGATGGACAAGGGCAGGATCGAGCAGATCGGTTCGCCCGACGATGTCTATGAAAGCCCGGCCACCGCCTTCGTCCATGGCTTCATCGGCGAATCCATCGAGCTTCCCGTTCGGATTGCCGACGGCGTGGTCCGGCTCGGCGACCGGCCGCTTGCCCTTGCGGCAGATGGGCTTGCGCCTGGCGCGTCAAGACTGTTCGTGCGGCGACACGACATGCTGGTCGGCCCGCCCGGAAGCGGCGCCTTCGAGGGCGCCGTGCAGCACGTCCGGAATTTTGGGCCCGTGCAACGCGCTGAGGTCGCACTATCGGGCGGTGAAACCATCGAGATCGACGCCCCCCGCGACAAGGAACTGCGCGCCGGCGACGCGATTGGTCTCGAGCCCCGCCGCTACCGGATCTTTGCAGGCTAGGTGTCCCGGCCGAAGGTTCAAATTTTCCGCAAAATTCACCTTTCAGCCACGGTTGATATGCAACAACGGCCCCTCATCTGGGGGCTCTGATTCATGCGCGCTGCGGCCGCAATACTCATCACTTTGCTGCTCGCCGGCTGTGCCGGCAACGAAGTGCCGGTTCAGCAGCCGTCGATGTATGCCGACATGGCTGTTCCGGGCGCAAAGCTCGATGCGCAGGCGGCCGCGGTGATGATCTCCCAATACCGCCAGAACAATGGCCTCGGCACCGTCGTCATCGATCCCGAGCTGATGCGGCTTGCGGACTCCCAGTCCCAGGCCATGGCGGCTGCCAACAAGATGGACCATGACGTCCGCGCGCCCCTGGCTAAGCGGCTAGCCACTGGCGGTTATCCGGCGGCGGTGGCCGTCGAGAACGTCTCGGCCGGCTATCATACGCTGGCGGAAGCGTTTTCCGGCTGGCGCGACTCGCCTCCGCACCGGGCCAACATGCTCAAGAGCGGTGTCACAAAATTGGGCATCGCGGCGGGCTATGCTCCAGGCACCAAGTACAAGGTGTTCTGGACCATGATCCTGGCAGCGACCGACCCTCGATAAGCCAGACTTGATCCCGGGATGCATTGACGCCGCGGCGATCTGTCGCCACGGTCGCTCGCCATCTGCTATTGTTCCCGCATGACCGATCACACCAGTCCGCAATCCACCAGTGTCCCCGCGAATGCGCAACGCGTCCTGGTTCTCCAGGGCGGCGGTGCGCTCGGCTCCTATCAGGCTGGTGCCTATCAGGCCCTGTGCGGTTACGGCTTCGAGCCGGAGTGGGTCGCCGGCATCTCGATCGGCGCAGTCAACGCTGCCATCATCGCCGGCAATGAGGGCCACATCCGCGTCAAGCGGCTCAAGGAATTCTGGGAGATGGTCTCGGCGCCGGTACCGTGGAAGCCGATCGGCAAGAGCGACCACAGCCGCGAGCTGTTCAATTCGACTAGCGCCGCGCTGATCGCCACCTTCGGTGTGCCCGGCTTCTTCACGCCGCGTCTCCCGCCTGCGCCGCTCTGGCCCCCTGGCAGTCCGCAGGCGCAGAGTTACTACGACACCGCGCCGCTGAAGAAGACGCTGGAGCGGCTGGTCGATTTCGACCGCATCAACGACTTGAAGACGCGCCTGTCGGTTGGCGCCGTCGGCGTCACCTCGGGCAATTTCAAATATTTCGACAACCACGAGTTCAAGAAGCTCGGCAAGAAGATCGGCCCCGAGCACATCATGGCCTCCGGCGCGCTGCCGCCGGGCTTTCCATCCGTCGTCATCGACGGCGAGCACTACTGGGACGGCGGCATCGCCTCCAACACGCCGCTCGACTATGTGCTCGACGCCGAGCTCCAGCGCGACATGCTGATCTTCCAGGTCGACCTGTTCAGCGCGCGCGGCGACTTGCCGGCGTCGCTGCTCGACGCCACCGAGCGCGAGAAAGACATCCGCTTCTCCAGCCGCACGCGGATGAACACCGACAAGAACAAGCAGCTGCACAATGCCCGCAGGGCGGTGCGCGACCTGATCGGCAAGTTGCCGGACTATCTGAAGAACGACCCCTCCGTCGAATTCCTCGCCAAGGCGTCGCGTGAAAGCACTGTCACGGTGGTGCATCTCATCTATCGCAGCAAGAACTACGAATCCTCGTCCAAGGATTACGACTTCTCGCATGTCGCCATGGTCGAGCATTGGGAAAGCGGTGTGCGCGACGTGCATCTGTCGATGCGCCACAAGGACTGGCTCGACAAGCCGCAGTCCGGCGAGACCATGGTGACCTACGATCTCACGGGGGACGTCACTGCGCCCCCGGTAAAAAGGAGCGAATGAATATGGGTAGTCTGTCAGGCAAGAACGCCGTCGTGACCGGTTCGACCAGCGGCATCGGCCTCGCCTATGCGCGCGCCTTCGCCGCTGCCGGGGCCAATGTCGTTATCAACGGCTTCGGCTCGCCCGAGGACATCGAGAAGGAGCGCGCCAAGATCGAGTCCGATTTCGGCGTCAAGGCGGTCTACTCGCCGGCCGACATGACCAAGCCGGCGGAAATCGCCGGGATGATCGCGCTCGGCGAAAAGACCTTCGGCTCGGTCGACATCCTCGTCAACAATGCCGGCATCCAGTTCGTCTCCCCGATCGAGGAGTTTCCGCCGGAGAAGTGGGACCAGATCATCGCGATCAACCTGTCCTCGGCCTTTCATGCCATCCGCGCCGCCGTCCCTGGCATGAAGAAGAAGGGCTGGGGCCGCATCATCAACACGGCATCGGCGCACTCGCTGGTCGCCTCGCCGTTCAAGTCGGCCTACGTGTCGGCCAAGCATGGCATTGCCGGGCTGACCAAGACCGTGGCGCTGGAGGTCGCGACCAGCAAGATCACCTGCAACTGCATCAGCCCCGGCTATGTCTGGACGCCGCTGGTCGAGAAGCAGATTCCCGACACCATGAAGGCCCGCAACCTCACGCGTGAGCAGGTCATCAACGACGTGCTGCTCGACGCACAGCCGACCAAGGAGTTCGTCACCTCCGAGCAGGTCGCGGCGCTGGCGCTGTTCCTGTGCAGCGACGATGCCGCGCAGATCACCGGCACCAACCTCTCGATCGACGGCGGCTGGACCGCGGAGTAGGGCGGCGCTATTTCAACTGGCTCTTTGTCATGCCCCGCGCAGGCGGGGCATCCAGTACGCCGCGGCCTATCGATTCAACCACAGCCGTCTCGGAGTACTGGATCGCCCGGCCAAGCCGGGCGATGACAGCGAGAATGGAGCGCCGTTTTTCCGTTCCTACCCTGCCCCTTTTCCCCTCAATGCGTCCCCAGAGCCGTCACGATCGCGGATGACAAGTTCAATTCCGTGAACATGATCTTGCCGGCGACCACGAAGAGGACGCTGGCGAGCGTCAGGCGCAGCACCGTTTCGGGGACGCGCGTGGCGCTGTAGCTGCCGATGATGATGCCTGGCAGCGAGCCCAGCAGCAGAACGCCCATCAGAGCCCAATCCACGTCGCCGAGCGCCCAGTGTCCAATCCCGGCGACCAGCGTCAGCGGCACGGCGTGCGCGATGTCGGAGCCGACGATGGTCGCCATCGGCAGGCGCGGGTAGAGCAGCAGCAGCACGGTCACGCCGACAGCGCCGGCACCGACGGAAGAAATCGAAACCAGCACGCCGAGCACGATACCGGTGACGACGGTTGCGATGGCGGTGCTGCGCTCGTCGATCTGCTCGAGGCGCCGACGATAGCGTTCCATGATCGACTTGCGGAAGATCAGCGAGGTGGCGGTGAGCAGCAGAGCGAAGCAGAGCACGAGGTTAACGAGATTGCGCTCGGAATCACTTTTGAGATCGAGCTTCCAGAGCACGAACAGCGTCAAGGCGCTCGCGGGGATACTGCCACAGGCGAGCCGCAGCACCGCCGGCCAGTGCACGTTGCGCGACCAGCCATGCACCACACTGCCGCCCGTCTTGGTGGCGGCCGCATAGAGCAGGTCAGTGCCGACCGCGGTAGCGGGGTGGACGCCGAACAGCAGGATCAGGAGCGGCGTCATCAACGATCCGCCACCCACGCCGGTCATCCCGACAAGGAGGCCGACGCCGAATCCGGAGGCGACGTAGAGCGGATCGATCATGTCTGGGGAATCTTAGGTTTATCTCGTCAGCGGGGCAATACGACGTAGAATAAACTTTCCCTGGTAGGCAACTGCTTCGACGGAATAAGAGAAATCCTGCCTATATCGGCTAATTGGCAGACGATTTGCCCTATTCGCCAGCTTCCGGCGGAACGTATCTTCCGTGGGGGACGGCAAGGGGCGGCAAGGGATAGGACGGAGAGGCCCGGCTACCTTCCAAACGCCAGCACGTGCAGGCCCAGCCGCTGCCGCACGATCCAGAACAGCAGCACCGTCTCGAAGCTGAGCGAGATCGAAGTCGCGGCTGCGGCGCCATGGCCGCCGAAGCGCGGCACCAGCGCGATGCAGAGCAGCAGATTCATCACGAATGCCAGCCCGTAGGCCAGGGCGCAGATCCTCTGCTCACCTAACATGTTGAGCAGGCGCTCGACCGGGCCGATCGCAGCGCGCACCACCAGCCCGATCGCGGCGACGAACATGATGTCGTAGCCGACCGTGAATTGCGGCCCGAACAGCCGGAGCAGCGGCTTGCCGAGCGCGAGCAGCACCAGGGTTGCGGCCAGCGACGGCCAGAACGTCCAGTTGATGGCGTGCGCCACATAGGCCGACAGCCGCGCCTTGTCGCCAGCTGCGTTGTATTCGGCGAAGCGGTGCGCGGTCGTTGCCGACATCGCGTAGTGGATGAAGGAGACCAGCGCCAGCGTCTTGACCACGGCGAAGTAGACGCCGACCTCGCCGGAGGGGCGAAACTGCTGAAGCACCAGCACGTCGGTGTAGGACAACAGTAGGTAGAAGCTCTCGACCAGCAGG
This sequence comes from Bradyrhizobium sp. 142, assembly GCF_023074015.1. NCBI lineage: Bacteria > Pseudomonadati > Pseudomonadota > Alphaproteobacteria > Hyphomicrobiales > Nitrobacteraceae > Bradyrhizobium > Bradyrhizobium sp. 142. The sequence continues at coordinate 11,722 of NZ_JADPKQ010000502.1, read as the reverse complement.
ATTGGCAGCGAGACGGCGAGCCAGCCCCTGACGTCATAGGTCCTGGGACCTGGCTCGATGTGGCCGGCGAGCCTGCGGTTCAGCACGACCATCTGTCCGGTCATCGCGATCCACACTGCGCCGGCGCTCGCGACCATCGCGGCGACCGCACCGAGATGGTAGCCGAGCAGGAATGCGCCGGCCGTGATGCCGATGATCAGCGCCTGGCGGATGATGAATTGCGGCATCAATCCGAGCTGCATCCAGTCGTGCGAGCGCGCGATGCCGTCCTGGGTGTTGGCGACGACGAAGGCAGGCAGCGTCATGCAGCCGATATAGAGCGGCAGCTCTTCGGCGGGATCGATCCATGGCGCGAGCAGTTTGACGAGGCCGGCGAGCCCCAGCGACACCAGCAAGGACGCGGCAAAGGTCAGCCAACGGCTGCCGGAAAGAAAGCCGCGCAGCAGCGCATGCTCGCCCGCGATGCGGTAGTCCGGAATGATCTTTTGCGCGGAGGCCGAAATGCCAAAATCCATCATGCTGCCGAGCAGCAGCACCCAGGTCCAGACATAGACGTAGACGCCGTAGTCGGAGGTGCCCATCCAGCGCGCGAGCAGAACTTGCGAGACATAAGCAAGGCCTGCGCTGATCACACGGATGATGAAGATGGTGCCGGCCAGCCGCCGCGTCAGCGACGCTTCGCTGGACCCGCCCGTCAATTTTCCGCGCAGCCGCGCGATGAGCCCGGCCTGTGTGGTCGTTGCGGGTTCTGCATCCATCACGGCCACGTCGAAAATCCCCAAGGCGTCCCGCATGCAGCGGCAACCTTCGGAACTAGCAACCATTCGTTAAGATTCGGTTGGGCGGGCGTCCCATCCGCGGTGTCGTCTCGGACAAGCGTAGCTCCTGGCAACGCGTAGCGTTGTCCGCAGCAGAGCGCAGATCCGGGACCCATACCCCCAGGGAGCAATGATTGCGCGAGCTCGCAACCACGAGTCTTCGCCAAACCACTTCCTGTGGCTGGGTCCCGCATCTGCGCGCGCTTGAGGCGCGCTTGTCCGGGACGACAGCTCGGGATCACTCCAAATTCGTATTGAACTCGTACGACTTTTCTGGCCCGACCAGCGTGAACTTCAGCGCGGCGCCGTCAGGCTTAGCGCCCGGCGGCAGTCCATCGAGCTCGAAGGTGAAGCGCTTGACGCCGGGCGGGCTGTGCTCGTCCAGCGTGGGGATCGGCAGCGACCAGTCGAGCGTCGGTCCTTCCACGAACAGATTGACATTGCGGCTATCCGGAGCGACCACGTCGACCACCACCTTTTTGGCGCCGTCGCGCTTGACGTCACGGATGGTCAGCGGATTGGGATCGCCGATATTGGCGGGCTTGGGCACGGTATCGAGCGCTGCACGCAGATTGGCGTCCTCGGTCGAAGCGACGCTGTTGAAGCCAAGCTCGACGCTGGCCTCGACGGGAATGCAGAGTTTTTCGCACACCGCGTAGTTGATCTCGGCGCGCAATGTCACCGGCTTGTCGGCCGCCTTGGCGACGATGCGCAGCGGCAGCACGATCTGGTTGTGATAGCCGATGGAGTGACCGCCTGCGCCGTCGTCGAATTTCAGCGGCGCCGGCCACATCACTGTCACCGCCTCGACATTGTCCGACTTCGAGAAGTCGAACCGCGGCGGAACGCCGGAATCGCCGGGCGTGCGCCAGTAGGTCTTCCATCCCGGCTGGAGCTGGAAGGCGATGCCGCCGAGCAGGACCGCGCCGCTGCGCGAGCCCGCCAGCAACCGCACTGCGGAATGACCGTCGCGTTGCCAGGGCGAAGCGTCGCCGGCCCGGGCGGTCATCGCCAGCGACGTTGCGAGCAGGGTTGTTGCGACGCCAATCGCCGCACGCATGGGAACTATGGAGAACATGGCACGTCTTTACAGGGGCGCCCCAGGGCAAACCATTGAATTGCTTGTGATGGATGCACTTGAATCAGCTCCCTGCAAGCCTTGATTTGACAGCGGCGGAGCCCGACATCAGGATGGGAATTGAAACCGGAGTGCTTCAGCGATGGCTCCCGCAGGTAAAAGGACTGGCGACAGCACCCGGAGCAGGGGCTCCACGCCGCCGAATTCCGCCGGGTATCTCGACGGCCGGCTTCTGATCGCGATGCCGGTGATGGGTGATGCCCGTTTCGAGCGTTCGGTGATCTATCTCTGCGCCCATTCGGCTGAAGGCGCGATGGGCATCATCGTCAACCACCCGGCCGGCAGCATCGATTTTCCCGAGCTCCTGATGCAGCTCGGTATCATCAAGAAGGGCGAGCACATCAAGCTACCGGAGAACGCCGAAAGCATGAAGGTGCTGCGCGGCGGTCCGGTCGATACGGGGCGCGGCTTCGTGCTGCACTCCAGCGACTTCTACATCGAGAATGCAACGCTCAGGATCGACGACGGCGTCTGCCTCACCGCGACCGTCGACATCTTGCGGGCCATCGCCAAGGGCTCCGGCCCGAAGCACGCCATCCTTGCGCTCGGCTATGCCGGCTGGGCGCCGGGCCAGCTCGAGACCGAGATCCAGAGCAATGGCTGGCTGCATTGCGACGCGGATGCGGATCTGATCTTCGGCGACGACGTCGACGACAAATATGCCCGCGCCCTGCACAAGATCGGCATCGATCCCGGCATGCTCTCCAACGAGGCGGGGCACGCGTAGCTTGTTCTGTCGTCCTGGCGAAAGCCAGGACCCATTACCCCAGGGAGCAGTTGTTGAGGCAGGCTGGTGACCACCAGCCGTCGCCAAACTGTGTCCTGTGGTAATGGGTTCCGGATCGGCGCTCGCTTCGCTCGCTGGTCCAGGACGACGTGAGAAATTAAAGCCACCGCGCATTTGCCGGCTTCGCCGACGACAGCCGTGCCTACTCCGCCGCCTGCTGCTGCACCGTCGGCTCCGTTCCCGCCACCGTGGCGCGGCGCATGTCGCGGGGCTGCGACTGGTCGTAGCGGCGGACGCGGTGCATGGTCTGGCGGTTGTCCCACATCACGAGATCATGCAGCTTCCATTTGTGGGCGTGGACGAACTCGGCTTGCGTCGCGTGCTCGTTGAGGTCGCGCAGCAGCAGCCGGCCCTCCGGCACGCTCATGCCGACGGCCTTGCCGGCATGCGATGAGAGATACAGCGACTTGCGGCGATGCACGGGGTGGGTGCGCACCAGGCGTTGCAGCACCGGCTTGAACATCTCCTTTTCGTCGTCGGTATACTCCGTGAAGCCGAGCGAGCCGCGCGAATACATCAGCGAATGCTCGCAGACGAGGTCCTCGATTTCCGTCTTGGTCTCCTCGTCCAGCGCGTCATAGGCCGCGCGCATGTCGGCGAACTCGGTGTTGCCGCCCTTGGGGTTCACCACGCGCGCCGACAGCAGCGAGAATTTTGCCGGGATCGAAACGAGCTGTCGGAGTGCCACAGGCAATTGCCGAGATTGAACAGATGCGCGCGGCTGTCCTTGGCCAGCGGCTTGCCGTCCTTGCCGAGGTTGGAAACGTCGTTGAGGCCGGTATTGAGCCGGTAGTCCTTTTCCTTGGTCACGGTGCCGCCGCGCGCGTCCTCGCGCTGGCCGAAATTGAACGCGAAGGCCATCTGCTGATCGTCGGTGATGTCCTGGTCGTGGAACACGAGCACCGCATATCTGTCCATGGCGGCCTCGACCTCGTGCGCTTCGCTCTCGGTGAGAGGCTTGCGCAGGTCGAGGCCGGAAACCTCGCCGACAAAATATTTCTGAAGCTGCCGGATGGCGATCGTCATGGCGTTTCTCCGCGAACCGCGAGCGGTTGGCCCGCTCTGCTGGTAAAAAAGCTACTCCCGCGCGCGGCCGTGTCAACGCCCCGACGGCATGCCTCTCACGCGTTGCGCGCCGTCAGGCCGCCGTCGACGGGGATCATCGCACCGGCAAGGAACGACGCTGCCGGCGATTGACAAGGCTGGCCTCGATACGCAGAGAGGTCAAACAAGCAAAATCAAAAGGAGACCGCGATGGCGAACGAGCTCGATTTCTCAGGCAAGCAGGTGCTGGTGGTCGGCGGTTCCAGCGGCATCGGCAACGGCATCGCGCAGGCCTTTCGGACCAGGGGCGCGCAAGTTGCTGTTTGCGGTACGCGCGCTCACGCCAAGGAATATTCTCAGCAAGAAGGGTCTGACCTCACAGGTCTCGCTTATGCGCAGCTCGACGTCAGCAACGCCGGTGCGATCGAAGCGTTCGAGCCGTCCTTCGACCGGCTCGACGTGCTCGTGCTCGCGCAAGGCGCGGTGCTGTACCGGCGCGGCGAATTCGAGATGAGCGGTTTCCGCAAGGTGGTCGAGGTCAATCTGATGAGCCTGATGGCCTGCGCGACGCGGTTTCATTCCATGCTGCGGGATGCAAAGGGCGCGCTGATCATGGTGTCCTCGACCGCCGCCTATCGTTCCACCATGGGCAATCCCGCCTACAACGCATCGAAGACCGGTGCGGTCGGATTGACGCGGACATTGGGTGAGGCCTGGTCCGAGGACGGCATCCGCGTCAACGGCATCGCGCCCGGCCTCGTCGACACCAAGATGACGAAGGTGACGACCGACAATCCCAAGCGGCTCGAAGACGCGCTGTCGCGCATTCCGCTGCGACGATTGGGCACGCCGGCCGACATGGCGGGCGCGGCGCTGTTCCTGGCGTCGCCGCTGTCCTCCTACATCATCGGCCAGACCCTCGTCGTCGATGGCGGGCTCATTCTGTAGGCAAATGCAAGGAACCGCGTTGCTTTTGATCGGTTACTTCGGCTGATTACCGAGGAGGATTATCATGGACGCGGATCGGATCATCGGATCAGCAAAGGAAATGGCGGGCGGCGTGGAAGGCACCGTGGGCGAGATGGCGGGAGATGCGAAGACGCAGGCGTCAGGCAAGGCGCGCGAGGCCGCCGGCACCGTGCAGAACCTGTACGGTCAGGCGAAAGATGCGGCGCGCGATGCCACGGACACCGCCGCGAGCTACGCCAAAGACGCCTATGAAGCAGGCCAGGACACGTTCCGCGACGGCACGCAAACGATCGCGCAGAAGGTGCAGAATAACCCGCTCGGCGCGCTGCTGGTCGCCGGCGGCATCGGCTTCGCACTTGCCCTGCTGATGTCACGCCCCGCCCGTCGCCCGCCGCCGCGCTGGCGCTATTACGGCTGAGGCCAGGCACGTCATTCCGGGGCGCGCCTCCGAATGACATCTCAAGACGGAGAGGCGACTACCGGAACACTTCCGCCGCCCGCCCGACGTTGCCCGGCGGACGCGGGATCGCGGGGTTGGGATTCGGATTGCGCGGCGGTGCCAATTGACGTGGCGGCGGAGAGCCGAAGCCGAAGCCGAAGAAATCACGCATTGACGGGGTTGCCTGCGCCGGCTGCTGCTGCACCGGCGGCTTCTTCGGCGCAGGTTTTGGCGGCGTGATCGCTGCGGCCGCACCCGGCGCACCGCCGTCAGGTGTTGTCGCGGCCATCGGCGTATCGCCCTTGGCCTGCTCGCGTCCGACTTCGCGGCGCGGCCAGGCATAGTCGTCGGCGCGGCCCGCAGGCGCTGCCAGCGGCTCGCCCTTGACCAGCGTCTTCGCAGCGAGGGCATCGACGGGGGCGGGACGCGAGCCCGGTCCACCCAGCAATTGATCGGTCGAGATCGAGGCCGCAACCAGCGGCACGATCGGGCCGGCCAGCGGCCGCGGCGCGGGCTTGCCCGGCTCGGCGCTGGTGTCGGGCGTCGCCGGCTCGCTCGGCAGCGCGATCGGGCCTGAGCGTCCCGCAAGCAGGCGGGTGATCTCGCGCTCGACATAGTGGGCGAGCTTGCGGGCGCCGGGCTTGGTGAAATAGACGCCGTCATAGCTGCGGAGCTGGCGGATCTGGCCCTCGAAGTCCGGGCCCTTCTGGAGGAAGCGGCCGGCCTCGTCGACAAAGCCGTCCCAGACATCGACATAGGTGATGCCGGCCTTGGCCGCGCCCTCGCGATAGAGCGAATCCAGGAACAGCATGTCGGCCGTGCCCTTGGGTCCGCGGATCGCGGGCAGGCCGACCCAGAGTACCGGCACGCCCTTGCTCTTGAGAACGTTGGTCAGCTCCTCGATCTTCTTGCCGTAGAGTTCGACCCAGCGGTCGTCGCGGAATTCGTAGAGACCGTTCGGGTTGCGCGCGGTCTTCTCGGGCGTTGCGATCGGCGGTGTATCGGCATTGTCGGCGTCATCCTGCGGCAGGTCGGTATCGACCGGCTTGTCGTCCGGCTTCGCAGCGGCGTCGGCGTTGGGCTTGGCGTCGCCTGGCTTTGCGTCACCTTTTCCTTGCGGCTTGGCGCGTGCGCCCTTGTCGTTCTTCTTGTCCTTGTCCGCGGGCTTGTCGGATTTCTCGGGCGCGGCCTCGCGGATCGCGATGCGGTCGTTGAGGCCGAGCATGACGACGATGACGTCCGGTTTTTCGGTCTCGAGAATACCCTTCGCCGCGGCCGCCCAGTCCGAGGGCTCGCCGCGCGGTTGGTACTTGATCAGGCCGGACGTGGTCTTGTGCTTGCGGATCACGCCCATGTCGGGCTGCTCGGTGTAGGCGTCTTCCAGGCCGTAGGCGAGCCAGTCGGCCATGCCGTCGCCGATCACCAGCACGTTCTTGTCGGGAATCGTGTCGCGTTTGCTAGGTGCCGGCGCGCGCGAAAAATCCTGGCGCGGCGCTTGCGGCTGTTGCTGCTGGAACGGCGCAAAGAAATCGCCGCCGAACCATCCGCCGCCGCCTCCGCCGCCCCGTGGTGGTGGCGGGGCCGCGCGCTGCGGCGGGCCGCCGAAGCCGGGGAAGTTGAAAAATTGCGCCGAGGCGGGCCCCGCGACCGACACCAGGATCGCAAGCGCCGTCCCCAGCGCGATCAACGGGCCGGTCTCGGTCAGCGCCTTGAACAGGGACTTATGCTTCGACATGCGATTTCGGGCACGCGCAAGGGGATCGGAACGGGTTCAATATAATAACGGAATCCGGCCGCAAACGGGCAGATTCTCTCGCGGATTTTCTTATGGTCTCTCTAGGCCATACACGGGGATCAGCGGTCCCCGTCAAGGCCGGCGGGCAAAATCCCTGTTCAGGGTTACTTTCGGCGCGATTTTACCGTCCCCGCAGCCGTTCCAGCGCGTCCGAGGAGGCAAATCCGTCCGCCGGCACCCCGATCGAGGCCTGGAAATTGCGCAAGGCCTCGCGGGTCTGGCCGCCGAACTGGCCGTCCGGGGTGCCCTTGTAGAAGCCGCGCTGGGCCAGCAGCTGCTGGAGTTCCAGCCGCTCGGTGCGGGACAATTCCCGTTCCTGGCGCGGCCAGGGCTGCACGAAGGGCTGGCCGCCACGCAGGCGGTCGGCGAAATGGCCGATCGCCAGCGCATAGGCCTCGGCCGGATTGTACTTCATGATAACGCGGTAATTCTGCAGCATCAGGAAGCCCGGTCCCTGCGCGCCGGCGGGCGCCAGCAGATAGGCTTTCTCCGCCGGTTGCGGAAAGGGCTGGTTGGCCGGGCGTTTGAGCCCGAGCTTCTCCCACTGTGCGATCGTCATCGCCTTGGCGCGATCGGCCAGCATGTAATTGAAGCCCTGCGGCACCACGACCTCGTAGCCCCAGGTCTGGCCGCTCTGCCAGCCGTCCTTCTTCAGATTGTTGGCGGTGGATGCGATCAGGTCGGTCGGATTGTCGACCACGTCGCGCCGGCCGTCGCCGTCGCCGTCCACGGCAAAGCGCTTGAACGCGGTCGGCATGAACTGGGTCGGACCGAAGGCGCCGGCCCAGGAGCCGCGCATCTGTTCGGGCCTGAGATCACCGCGGTTGAGGATTTCCAGGCCGGAGAGGAATTCGTCCTTGAAATAGGCCTGGCGGCGGCCGATGCAGGCCAGCGTCGCAGTCGATTGCAGCACGCTGCGATCGCCCATCTGGGTCGAGTAGTTGGATTCGATGCCCCAGATCGAGGCGATGATGGTGCGATCGACGCCGGTGGTCTTTTCAGTGGCGTCGAACTGCGCCTTGTACTTGGCGAGGACCTCGCGGCCCTTGGCGAGGCGGTTGTCGTTCACGAGGATGTCGAGATAGTCCCAGATCGACTTGGTGAACTCCGGCTGCGAATCCATCAGGTCCATGATGCGCAGGTCGGGCGTGAGCCCCGCGGTGAAGCGTTGAAAATTCTCCTGCGTGATGCCGCGCCGTGCGGCATCGGGCCACATCGCAGCGACGCAATTGTTGAAATTGGAAGCGGCTTCGCGGATTGCCGATGCGCTCATCAGCGGATGGCCGGACGCGCCGTCCTCGCCGCTCCAAGGTTGAGCGCCGCCGGGCGCAGGCTGCGAGGGCGCCGGGTTCGCGCCGGAGAAAATACCGTCGAACAGGTTCGACAGGCCGTTCTGCGCCTGGGCGCGCGCGGAGACAGGTAGCAGCAGAGCGGCCGCAACCATCGTTGCGCCGGTCAGAGATCCAGCGCACTTTGCCAGCCCTGCCACTGATTGCATCATGTCCCCACCCGTCCGGCCAAAAATCCGCCTTCAGGAGGCCTTGTTACAGTTGCCAATAGCTTAACAAAGGTGAAATTTGTGGGCCCCCTTTTTTCACTCAAGGGGGCGGGGCCCTACATCCGCCTTTGTTACCGGCTGCAAACCGGGTAGCAAGCCGTCATTGCATCTTCACGCGCGTCTCAAGGTATTCGATCAATCCCATGAAAATCCGCAAAGCCGTATTTCCCGTCGCCGGCCTCGGCACCCGCGTCCTGCCCGCCACCAAGGCGATGCCGAAGGAAATGCTGACCATCGTCGACAAGCCGCTGATCCAGTACGTCTATGACGAGGCCAGGGAAGCCGGCATCGAGCATTTCATCTTCGTCACCGGCCGGAACAAGAATGTCATCGAAGATCATTTCGACCGGATGTTCGAGCTCGACGCCACGCTGGCGGCGCGCGGCAAGAAGACCGAGCAGGACGTTCTGGCGCAGAACCAGCCCGAAGCCGGCGCCGTCAGCTTTACCCGCCAGCAGGCGCCGCTCGGCCTCGGGCACGCGGTCTGGTGCGCGCGCGACATCGTCGGCAATGAGCCGTTCGCGGTTGTGCTGCCGGACGAACTCGTGCTCAATTCGCCCGGCTGCCTGAAGCAGATGATCGAGACCGCGGCCACGCTTGGCGAGAAATCCAATGTCATCGCGGTGGAGGCGGTGCCCGACCATCTCACACATCAGTACGGCATCTGCGGCGTCGGAAAACGCACCGGCAAGATGTTCGAGGTCGATGGCATGGTCGAGAAGCCGGCGAAGGGCACCGCGCCCTCCAACCTGTCGATCACCGGCCGCTACATCCTGCAGCCGGAAATCTTCAAGATCCTTCAGACCCAGGAGCGCGGCGCCGGCGGCGAGATCCAGCTCACCGACGCCATGATCGGTCTCGCCAAATCGCAAAAGTTCTATGGCGTCGAGTTCGAGGGCGAGCGCCACGATTGCGGCTCCAAGCCCGGCTTCCTCCGCGCCAACATCGCCTACGGCCTCAAGCGCCCGGAGCTGCGCGAGGGCCTGATCGCCGAAATGAAGAAGTATCTGGGGCAGTAGGGCGAGGCTGTTTCCCACCGTCATTGCGAGCGAAGCGAAGCAATCCAGGAATGCTTCCGCGGAGAAAGCCTGGATTGCTTCGTCGCAAGAGCTCCTCGCAATGACGGCGTTGGAGTAGCCGCCTCACGCCACCAGCGACAGCTTCGGCAAGCTTGCGACCACGGACTGGTTGCGGCCGCCGGCTTTCGCCGCATAGAGCGCCTTGTCTGCGGCAGCGACCAGGATCGGCCAGTCGATGTCTGCCGTGGGAACGAGACTCGCGATGCCGCAGGAAACGGTCGATGTCGCCTGGTCGTCGGACCAGCCCTGCACCTTGCCGCGGATCGTCTCTGCGATCATGAAAGCGTCGGTGGCCGAGGTGTCCGGCAGCAGCACCGCGAATTCCTCGCCGCCATAGCGCGCGGCGCAGTCGCCGGCGCGGCGCACCGAATCCGAGATGCAGATGGCGATGCCGACCAGCACCTGGTCGCCGGCCTGGTGGCCGAACGTATCGTTGTAAGCCTTGAAGTGATCGGCATCGATCATCAACAGCGCAACGGGTGTCTTCTGACGCATGGCGCGGCGCCATTCGAGGTCGATCACCTGGTCGAACTTGCGGCGGTTGCGCAAGCCGGTGAGGGCGTCCGTCGTCGCCATCTCCTCGAGCTTGCTTTCGGCTTCGGCGCGCCGGCCAATCTCGCGGGCGAGCACCAGGGTCGAGGCCAGCACGAACAGGATGAGTGCCAGCACCACTGCACCGATGCGATAGGCTTCCTTCTGCCACAGCTCGAACACGGCGGCCAGCGGCTTGCCGGCCACGACGAACAGCGGGCCGGAGGCGTTGCTGCGCACGTACAGACGCGGTGTTGTGTCCACCGGCCCGCGGCCCGCATAGGACCCGCCCGCCTGGAGATTGTCCGGCTTCCAGGTCTGGACCGTCGCCAGATTCTTGCCGATGATGTCGAGGTCGAACGGCCGCCGCATCATGATGGTGCGGTCTCGCCTCAGCACCGTGATGGTGTCCGCGGGATCAAGGCTCAGCCGCTCGAACAATTCGTGGAAATAGCTGAAGCGGATCGAGCCGGCGACGACGCCAAGAAAGCCGCCGTCGGTGTCGCTGAGGCGGCGGCTCAGCACGATGGAATAGGCGCCGCGAAACAGCATCGGGCGGCTGATGAACAATCCGGCGCCGGGATTGTCGCGGTGCACCTTGAAGTAATCCTCGTCGCTCCGGTTCTCCGCAAGCGGATCGAGCGTGGAGGCGTCGATGGTCAGCCTGCCGTCGGCATCGAACACCTGGATGGCGCCGAAATGCCTCGCCGTGGTCGCATGATCGAACAGGATGAGATGGCGGATCGGCTTCGAGACCGTGGCGATCTCGGGCAGCAGCATGTTGCTGGCGACCGCCTTCAGGGACAAATCGTAGATCTCGATGTTGCGGCTGATGTCGGACTCGATGGTCGTTGCCAGGTTCTCTAGGGTCTGGCGCGCCAGCGCCTCCTCGCCGCGGCGCATGTCCAGCATGACGTTGACGCAAATGGCGGAAAAGCCGATCACCGTCACCACGGACGAGATGATCAGCAGTTTTGCCGAAATCCGCCATGGCCGGCGGGCCGTGACGTCGCGCCATCCAGACAGCATCGCTCGCTCCCGACATTAGTGGATGCGCCCGAAAGCTTGAGTAGTGTTTAAGCCGGGACGGCGCTGTCGCAATGAGTTAAGAAACGGTTTATGCAGCTCCCGGTTTTGAGCAAACCAGAGCATCGGACGAGGGACGACGGTGAACGACTACGACGCGTTGCGCGACTACCTGATGCGGCAGAAGCAGACGGAATTCGTGCTGAGCTATGAGCAGATCGAGGAGATCATCGGCGCGGCCCTGCCGCGCGCGGCGCATCGTGCCTCGTGGTGGGACAGCCTGCGCAGCCCCGACATCCAGATGCCGCAGCGCGAAGCCTGCCTCGCCGCAGGGTTTGTGGCGACGCGGATGCCGGACGGCCAGAGCGTGCGGTTCACGAAGCGGAAAAGCGACCGGAGACGTCCTGGGTGAGCACTGCTCTTCCCCTCTCCCCTTGTGGCAGGGCTGTCCCGGGAAAATCACACATAGATGAGCTCCAGCTGGTCGAGAGAGAACCTGGGCTTTGGCTTGCTGGGATTGACTGGCGGAGGCTTGTCG